>NZ_QUJX01000022.1:0-63813 GCF_003480785.1 Ruminococcus sp. AM26-12LB
TGTACCGACGATTTCAGAATAGGCGTACCGTTCGAGCAGAATTTGCAGCTTTATAGGTAGAGGAACAATTATTTTTCAAAATCATGTCCGTTTTTATACGCCTCAGTACAGAGTATATGAAGGAACTAACGAAAACAAAAGGTAAGGTAATAAAAACGCAAAAAAATATCACGAATTTTTTGCATCGTGCCAGGTCATTTGACTTTAGTAATTAGAGGACGTTTTGAAAATGTTCCTTTGTTGAACCTTGACAACTGATAAGTGCACCCTGGAAGTCTACCAGGAGTCTTGCCATGACCTTTCTTTTCTGAAAGTGAGCGAGATCATAATGACACTCCCGATGATGGGCGGCTGACCGGAGCCTTATGGTCAGTGACCTGTATATGCAGGCAGAGGCAGTCTGAGATGGCTGCAGGTGACAGGGAAACGCACGGAAACCGCTGGCGAAAAAGTAACTGATAATAATATTCACAGGGCGAAATGCCTGGAAAGGATGATAATGACTATGAATAAGGTTATTTTAATGGGAAGATTGACAAAAAATCCGGAAATTAAATATGCCGGGAAAGATAATGATATGGCAGTAGCAAGATACATGCTGGCAGTAAACAGAAGATATAAACGTGATGGGGAACAGGAAGCAGATTTTATTTCCTGTGTAACATTTGGAAAGAGTGCAGAGTTTGCACAGAAATATCTTCATAAAGGAATGCGGATTGTGATCGGTGGTCGTATCAGTACTGGTAATTATAAGGACAAGGATGGAAAGATGATTTATACCACGGATGTAATTGTGGAAGAGCATGAATTTGCTCAGAACAAGGACAACAGCGGTGGTGAAAACTCAACTGGTACACCGAAAACAGATAAGGACGGATTTATGGAAGCAGCAGAAGGTGAGATCCCATTTGACTAATCTGGAATAAGTGGTTGGAGGTGTGGATTATGGGTGTGAGTTATAACAGATTATGGAAAATGCTCATTGATAAAAATATGAAGCGAGTAGAGATGCAATACCTCGCCGGAATCAGCGGAAATATTCTTGCCCGGATGGGAAAAAACAAGTATGTGTCCATGGAGACAGTTGAGAAGATCTGTAAAAAAATGGACTGTACCATTGATGAGATGATGGAATTTACGGATGATGAAAATAGCACGCCGGATACGGCATAATTCTCTTAGCAAGCTAAGAGCGCACTTCTATACAGGCAATTACATCTGCCTGTATCGTGCGACCTGCGGTGCTGTTCCCGGATTTGAGAAATCTTAATCCGGGAATGTAGCGAAATCATAGATTTCGGACAAGGGGATAGCTCCCCTTGCGGCACAGGTGCCTATCTCATTTATATCAGGGAATCAGCATTTATGAGAGAAAGCTGGTTCTTTTTGTTTGTGAAAATAAGGAGAGACAGACAATGACCAGAGAGAAGAACCCCAAATATGAATCCATGTCACTGGAAGAATTGAAAGCCAACATGGAAAAAAGTAAAAAGGAACTTGAACAGGCAATGCACAATAAGAATATTCTGGAACAGAGAAAAAAGCTGATCGAGAGGAAAGAACGATCACACCGATTGGTGGTTAAAGGTGCTGAGTTTGAAAAAGCGTTTCCTATGTCCAAAGATCTTGAGCAGGAGGATTTCCAGAAAGTAATGAATGAAATGAAAGTTCTTAAATACAACAGAGATACAGTCCGGGATAGATATCTGGAGGCAGGAAGAAAGGAACGACAGCAGATTGCTGAAGAAGTAGAGAAAACCACGAAGGGAGATGATAGCTGATGGCACTTTATCATTTTTCTGTAAAGCAGGTATCCAGAGGAAAAGGGCAGACAGTGGTGAATTCGGCTGCGTATATTTCCGGGCAAAAATTGTATAACGATTATTATGGACAAGTCCATGATTACACGAGGAAATCCGGTGTGATGTTTACAGAAATCCTCAAACCGGATTATGTGCCGGAACGATTATCAGACAGGGAAACATTATGGAACGAGGTAGAGAGAGCAGAAAAGGGCAAGCGGGCACAGCTTGCCTATTCTTTTGACATTGCATTGCAGAATGAACTGACGTTAGAGGAGAATATCCAACTGGCGAGAGAATTTTGCCAGGAACAATTTGTGGCACGTGGCATGATTGTGGATCTGGCAGTTCATGAGGGAAAATCAAAAGATGGAGATGAACCGGATAATCCTCATTTTCATGTACTTGCTCCAATTCGTCCTTTTACAGAAGAAGGAATTTGGGGAAATAAACAGAAACGGGAATATGTTTTAGACGAAGAAGGAAACAGGATAAAAGATGCCAAAGGAAAGTATGTCTTCAATGCTGTTTCTACTACCGGTTGGAACGATCCTGAACTTTTAAAGGAATGGAGAAAGGCATGGACCGAGAAAGTGAATGATAAATTCCGGGAGTGTCATATGGCAGCAAGAATCGACCATCGTTCCTATAAAGAACAGGGAATTGATCTGATCCCGACAATTCATGAAGGGTACGAAGTCAGAGCAATGGAGAAGAAGGGAATCAAAACAATCATTGGAGAGTTGAATCGGGCGATCCGGCAATTCAATCAGATGTTCATTTCCTTAAAAGAATCTATCCAGTGGATGAAAACAGCCTATGAAGAAATGAAAATGGAACTGGATCGAAGGCAGCAGAACCCGACGCTTTTGGAGAGTCTGCAAGATTATTATGATAAAAAAACGCAGAATAGCCCGAAACTTTCAAATTTTTATGCGGAGATGGAACGAAGGGGAAAGAAAATTTCAAACTTACAGGAGTTTGCAAAATCCATCAATTATCTTCAGGTACACAACATTGAGACAATGGACGATTTACAAACACGAATTCAGGAACTGAATGGAATTATTTCTGCCAGCAAAGCTGAAATCAGTGAAAAGAGAGAACAACTGAAAAACCTGGAAGATTTGGAAAAGAAGATGCAGGTATTGAAGCAGAATCAGCCGTTGATAGATGAATACAACCACTTCTTTTTCCAGAAAAGACGGGAAAAGTTTTATACGGAGCATAAAAAAGCGATCAATTATTATCGTAAATGTGAGCGTGAACTAAAACCATACCGGGATAAAAAGGGACGGCTGCCAGAATCCAGATGGAAAAAAGAAAAAGAAGATCTCCGTATAATGATTGAAGAATTAAAAGCTGATAATCAGCCCTATCAGGATGAGCTTGCCTTTGTGAAAAAGGTACAGAGATGTGCTGATATTGCCAGGCGAGATCGTGAAATGCCAGAAACAGATACTTCCGGGCTTTCAGAAGAAAAAAGAGAAATGCCGGAGCAGGAATCGAAACAGAAATCTTCTATTCATGGCAGACTGGCGGAGAACCAGAAACTGATTGAGGAAGAAAAAGTGAAAAATCGACAAATGAAGAAAAAACGAAGTAATGAGATAAGTTTATAAAAATCTGTTGCAGGACAGACGGGAAAGGATGATGAAAATGCAGTATACAGAAGAACAGATCGCAAGAGCAAACCAGACAGATCTTGCTTCTTTTCTGAATGCACGGGGAGAACAGTTGGTAAAAAGTGGCAGAGAATACCGTTGGAAAAAGCATGACAGTGTAACGGTATCAGGAAATCGCTGGTATCGTCATAGCCAGAATAAGGGTGGCTATCCGGTGGATTTTGTGATGGAATTTTATCATGCCACATTTCCGGAAGCGGTGAAGATGTTGATCGATGAAGAAGGCGAAGGCAGGCAGAAGTCCTGCCTCGCCCCGTCACCTGACTTCCGGTTACCGGAGAAAAGTGAAACGAATGAGACGGTCATAAAATATCTGACAGAAATCAGGAGGCTTGAGAAAGATCTGGTGGAGGAATGGATTGCCGGTGGGAATATTTACGAAGAAAAGAAACACCATAATGTTGTATTTGTCGGCAGAGATGCAGACGGTATTCCGAGATATGCGCACTGCAGGGGAACTGGCGGGATAAAATATCGGGGAGATGTAGCTGGTTCGGATAAATCTTATGGATTCTGTCACAGAGGAGAGGATAATCAACTGTTTGTATTTGAAGCAGCCATTGATCTGCTGTCATTTATCCAGTTATTTCCAAAAGACTGGAAGAAACGTAGCTACCTGAGCCTGGGCGGAGTCTCCAGTGTGGCACTGATGACTTTTCTTTCTGAACGCCCTCAGATTACTTCGGTTTTCCTGTGCCTGGATAATGATCACGCAGGAAATGAAGCTTGTGAAAAATTGGCAGGAGAAATTCCGGATGGATATCGTGTGATCCGGTTGAAACCTGCCAGAAAAGACTGGAATGAAATTCTCTGTGACGAAAATGCTGACAGAAAGAAAGTGATACAGGAAACCGTTACAATGAAAATGCAGGAGAAAGAAGCACTGGTGCCGATGTTATGTTATAAAGATATTGAACAGACCAGTGTGGAATGGCTGTGGTTCCCTTATATTCCATTTGGAAAACTAACAATCATTCAGGGCAATCCGGGAGAGGGAAAAACCTATTTTGCCATGATGCTGACAGCAGCGTGCACGAACCGTAAGTTGTTTCCAAACATGGAAGATATTGAGCCATTCAATGTGATTTACCAGACAGCAGAGGATGGCATGGGCGATACTATTAAGCCAAGACTGGTGGAAGCAGGAGCAGATCTGAGCCGGGTTATGGTAATTGATGATTCGGAAGAAGTATTGACCTTATCCGATGATCGGATTGAAAAAGCGGTCAGACAGAATCATGTCCGGCTTGTAATCATTGATCCGGTACAGGCATTTATCGGAGCAGATGTGGACATGAACCGGGCAAATGAAGTTCGTCCGGTATTTCGCAAATTGGGTATGATTGCAGAGAAAACCAGTTGTGCTATCGTACTGATTGGTCATTTGAACAAATCTTCTGGGACACAGAGTACTTACCGGGGGCTTGGCTCTATTGATATCATGGCAGCAGTAAGAAGCTTGATTTTTATTGGAAAAGTGAGAAAAGATCCGACAACGAGAGTGTTGATTCATGAAAAAAGTTCTCTTGCACCGCCAGGGGAGACAATGGCTTTTAAACTGGGAGATGAAGAAGGTTTCCGATGGGTGGGAGCTTATGAAATTTCGGCAGATGAATTGTTAGATGGAAAAGAAGGAAAAGCAACCGAAACAAAGCTGGAACGAGGAGCAAAGCTGATTCAGGAACTGCTTGTTGATAAAAACGAAATTTCAATCAGGGAATTAGACGACAAAGCAAAGGAACAGGGAATATCCGGGAGGACAATGCGTGATGTAAGAAGCCGGATGAAGAATGAACTGGAGTATTGGATAAATGAGAAGCAGGAAAACTGTATTCGGTTAAAAGTGTGATTAATATTAAAGAATAATCCAACCAATCAGAACCGTTTAACAATTGTATAGATCGTTGAATTTAATGCTACATTTTAATGCTATAAAAATTGACAAATGTAGCATTAAAATGTATACTTGATTTTAGGAGGTGAGATTCTTTGGACACGTACACAGTAAAAGAAGTTGCCAAAATGATGAATACGTCTGAAGAAACTGTTAGAAGATGGATTCGCTCAGGGAAATTAAAGGCTAATATGGATTCGCGGAAGAAGGGGAGTGTTATCACTGATGCAATGTTGAGAGAATTCACAAGGAATACGCCTAAATATGCTGCTGCATTGGCTAATCCGATAGGAGGAATTGTTGCTGCCTCGACATTGTTGTTAGGAACTTTTGTAGCAAAGAATATTGAAAAAGGTGAAGCAATAAAGAATTCTACTGTTGATTCGGAGGAAATAAAAAAGATATTGAAAGAGAATCTTGTAACGGTTAATGCAAATATAAAAAATAAGAAGAAGGCTATTGCCCAGCTTGAACAGGAAATAGTTGATGAAGAAACAAAGGTAAAAAGCCTGGAATATTTATTGAAAAACATTGAGAATGTAAAGGGGGATGCAAATGAGTGATCTTAGTAAAAAAATAACAGAGTTATTGTCTAATGAATGTAAAGCTGCACCGGATATGACGCATGGTCTGAAAAATATCGGTGATGGGGATATGAAAGAGGGAATGAAAATTATGGTAGATTTTTTTGAAGAAAACGGTATGAGAAAAGGCGCATTGCTTGGTGCAACAGCAACTCTTGCTGGGGTAGGACTAATAGTTGGAGCAAAAAAACTTTATTCAATGAAAAAAGTTCATAAAGAAAAAGGTGAGAAAATTCTTAATGGATTAAAACAGGGAATAGAGAATGAACTGACGGAAAGCATTGAAGATTATGAGTGTACTAAAGAAAGTGAAAAAGCAGAAAACATTCAGGCAGATAATGTGTGATGTAAGAGACCGAATGAAGAATAAACAGGAATATCTGATTAAAAAACGGATGGTGGCAGACAGATTAAGAAGGTACAGCGTTTTATAGATACCTTATCTGCCGTCTGCCACCTGCCGGCGTATGGATATTTTTAAGTGTATAGGAATAAGTAAATTTGGATTGACAGAAAATATAGAAAAGCGTATTATAATAGCAAGAGGTGGGATTTCCCACACAAATGCTTGCGTAGGAGGTGTTGATAATGGAAGCAATGAAAGATTATGTTGCTCATCTGGACAATAAAAAAAGGATTACCCTCAGAGGAGCTGCTTATCAGTATTATAATGTAAAAGAATATGGAAATGGCTGCATTATTCTGGAACCTCGGGAACTGGCAGTGCCAGAGAGCATTTCAGCCAGAACCCTGGCAGATATGGATCGTGCAGTAAGTAACTTTAAAAGAGGAGATGTTTCTCCGGCTATTGACCTGTCAGATTTTTAAAAGGAACAAAGAATGAACTTTAATATACGAATGGGAATCCCTGAAATGCAGGAACTTTGGCTAGATCTGCAGGAGAAATATCGTTCTGGGAATATAAAAAAGAAGGAAGAACAGTTGTATAAAAAAATGGGGAAAGGCTTTAAAGCTGTTATCGGCAGATCCAGGGTATCCAAGTCTTCAAACCCATGAGATAGAGCCATTGTCCAGACGTTATGGAATGAAAGTGTGGCAGTCTTATCTGGAAAACAAAACCAGTGGCGCAATGAGAATGTACTGGGTTTATGGACCAGACCAGAAAGACATTACGATTATCGGACTGGAACCACACCCGGAAGATAAGAAAAATGGCGCATATGACCGAATTTCACTGTCGGATTTATAGAATAAAACTGAATATGGAACTTAACACGAGCAGTTAGTCTATGAAAAAAATAGGGTAGCTGCTTTTTTCATGCCCAAAAGGAGGTGTCGTGTATGGGATATGCACGTAAAGATGTAGAAAAGACAAAGAAAATAGCCAAGAAATTTGTCCGTTATCAGGAAGGGGCAGAACTTTACAGCATTGGGCTGACAAAATTCCAAGAGCTGGCAAAAGAGGCGAAAGCAGTGTACAAGATTGATAAAGTTGCGCTTGTAAATTGTGAGATCTTTGAGAAATATCTGGAGACATTTCGGATTGCGTAGAAAACAGAAGAAACTTGCGGAAGGACGAAAAACAGGGATTGACTTTTTGTCATACGAAAATTATAATGTGGATGTGGAGGAATAAGAACAGATATGGCGAGAACAGGGAGACCAAAATCGGAAAATGTAAAAAAGAAAGTATTGAGTATCCGGGTGGAAGATTCTATGTATAAGCGTATCTGTGATTATGCCGGAAAACACAAAATGACTGTGACAGAAGTTGTCTTGCAGGGACTGGAGAAAGTTTTGAACAGACCTGAATAATATGGAGTCCTTCCTTTATTTGAAGGAGGATTTATATGGCACAGACAAGAAAAGATCTGCGGGGCAGAGTCCTGCGGAAAGGTGAATCACAGAGACGTTCCGATGAGAGGTATGTATATACTTATACGGACCCACTTGGAAGACGTAAATATGTTTATGCACAAGACCTTGTAACGCTTCGGGAAAAAGAAGCACAACTCTTGAAAGATCAGATGGACGGTCTGGATATCTATGTTGCCGGAAAGGCTACTGTAAATTTTGTATTTGACCGTTACATGAGTCTCAAAAACAATCTGAAACCGACGACCAAGAGCAATTATCTGTATATGTATGACCGCTTTGTGCGAGATACATTTGGAAAGCGGAATATAGCAGAGATCAAGTATTCAGATGTAGTGCAATTCTATAATTACCTGGTTGAGAAACAAGAATTGCAGATCAATACACTGGAAACAGTTCATACGTTACTGCATCCGACTTTTCAACTGGCAGTGAGGGATGACATTATCAGAAAAAATCCTTCGGATGGTGTCATGGCAGAGTTAAAGAAAAATTTGGGTATGAAAACCGGTGTGAGACATGCACTGACAATTCCACAGCAGAGAGCATTTATTGAATATATTGCCACGCATCCGATTTATTATCACTGGTGGCCAATCTTTACCGTTTTTCTTGGAACTGGCTGTCGTATCGGTGAAGTGTTGGGATTGAGATGGGAAGACATCAATTATAAGAAGCGGATTATCTGCGTTAATCATAATCTGACGTATTATCCGGTAGGTGAGGATCGTGCCTCAGAAAATCACATTTCAACACCGAAAACAGAAGCTGGGATGCGGACGATTCCTATGCTGGATGCGGTAAAAGATGCTTTTGAAATGATCTGGGAAGAACAGAAAGAGAAAGGCTGGACGGATGCAGAGATTGATGGAATGACAGGATTTATTTTCTGTAACCGTTATGGAAATATAATGAATGCACAGTCAGTCAATCGGGCAATCAAGAGGATATCTTCTTCCTACAATGCGACGGAAGAAGTAGAAGCAAGAAAAGAGCATCGAGAGCCAGTGCTGCTCCCCAACTTTTCGGCACACAATCTGAGACACACTTTTTGTACAAGACTTTGTGAAAGAGAAACCAATCTGAAGGTTATCCAGTCGATCATGGGGCATAAGGATATTCAGACTACTATGGATATCTATGCGGAAGCGACCGAGGAGAAAAAACAGGAAACATTTGAACATTTGGCTGCAACAATGGATGTATTTTAAGAAGGGCTTATGAAGACTTCCATCTGACAACAGAAAGAACCAAATGACATCAAATTGACAACAAATATAATTTGACAATGGTTCATCATGAATAATGATGAAGAGAAGACAATTTAATAGAAACAGCCCAGCGAAGCGTTATGAAGAATAACGAAGAAATGCTAAAAAAATTCCCGACAATGAAGTCCCTGGACGCTGATAAGAAAGCTTCCAAGACTTCCGAAGCAGCTCCGGCAGCTGCAGAAGTGAAAGCTGAGCCTGAAAAGATTGATTTTTCTAAGGTAAAGATTGAGCCTTTGTTTGAGGAAGCAGTTGATTTTGACACATTCAGCAAGTCAGATTTCCGTGCAGTAAAGGTTAAAGAGTGTGTTGCAGTACCGAAGTCAAAGAAACTCTTACAGTTCACTCTTGATGACGGAACAGGCACAGACAGAACTATTTTAAGCGGTATTCACGCTTATTATGAGCCTGAAGAACTGGTTGGAAAGACGCTTATCGCTATCACAAATCTTCCACCGAGAGCTATGATGGGCATTGACTCTTGCGGTATGCTCCTCAGTGCTATCCACGAAGAAGAAGGCGAAGAAAAGCTCCATCTTCTGATGGTTGATGACCATATTCCAGCAGGTGCAAAGCTCTATTAAGATGATGTAAAGATGTACCGTTTTACCGAATAGACGGGACGTACTTCATTTGATAAAAAACTAAAAAACAGCGATTTACATCAAACTTACATCATTTGATGCAGAAATCGGTGCAAGCAAGAAAAAATCGCATAATTAGTACAATGAGTGGGCAATTCCAATCGGAGTTGCCCATTTTTAAAACAAATAGAAATACAAATCGGAAGTTTACGGTCTGTAAAAGACCTTTGACACACGGAAAACATAGATGTCAATGCACTTTGATAGCGAAAATAAGACCTTTCGATTAGTATGAGTATGCAAGGAGGTGACGAGATGGAACTTGGAAAGCAAATAAAAATGCATCGTCAGGAAGCACATTTATCCCAAGAGGAGTTAGCCAATCGTGTTTATGTTTCAAGGCAAACAATCTCAAATTGGGAAAATGATAAAAGCTATCCAGATGTGAATAGTTTGGTATTACTGAGTGAAATCTTTCAAATTTCCCTTGACAATCTAATCAAAGGAGATATTGAAGTTATGAAAGATGTAATTCAAAAAGAAGAAATTGAAAAGATGAATCGCTATGGAAAATCCTACACTATAATGCTAATTGCAACTGCTGTTTCTGCAGTTCCGCTATTTATGTGGCTTGGTGTTTGGGCATTCATTCCTTGGGGAATCATTTGGGCAATCTCTATGTACTTTGCCTTTAAGGTTGAAAAGGTAAAAAAAGATAATGATGTTCAAACCTATAAAGAAATTGTCGCATTTTCTGAGGGAAAACTTTTGGATGATATTCATAAGCAACGAGAAATAGGCAAACGTCCTTATCAAAAAATTCTTTTAGTTATAGGTACTGCGTTGACAACATTTGTTGTTTGCGTTTTAATTGGTTTTCTGATGCACATCCTTTTGAACTAATAGTGATGGAACGCCAAATTCTTTAGGTTAGAATCGATGATGGAGTAAACGAAAAAGCAGTTTTGACATTTCAGTGAACTGCCCCTTCGTTTACTCCATTTTCGATTTGACCTAATTGAACAAAGTGAGCGTCCGAGTAGCTACTACCTATGGACTTTTAATCTTTTGTTCTTATCCATGATTATACAGGATTTCCTATGCTGACGCTACAAAAATCAAGGATTTTCAGATAAATAGGTATAACAATTAAACCTCAGGATTTTGAGGCTTAGAAAACATATAAAAGATTTGGATTTTAACACCTTTGCGGTATTCTCAGTTGTGGTTTCCCAAGATGTCCACCGCAGGATTTACATACATAGATGTTTATCCCGTATAGCTGTTTCAATATTTCTGGCATCTCCTTATCCCTGAGCTTTGAAAGATATTTTTTACATCCGAGGAGATTTCGGCATAAAGTGAGCTTTTTGTGTTTGCTGCGGGAACATAGAAGCCCATAATGCCGGATTCTGACAAAACGTCTGGGTGGCACATGCATCAGAAAACGCCATATAAATTCAACACCAGAAAGGGTCAGTTCCTTCCATTGTCCTTCCTTCCGGTAATCCTTAACAGAAAAAGTAACATTTTCATTGTCCATATGGATGATGCGGTGATTGCTGATAGCGATCCTATGGGTATATTTTCCGAGATAATCAATCACAGATTGTGCACCGTTAAAAGTTTTCTTACAGTAAGGAACCCATTCTATATCATAACAGGAATCTATCAGCTTTTTGAAAGCATAATGATTACGGTATTTTTCTGCTGTTCCATGAAACTCAAGCTGATCTGTATTCCAGAGATTTTTCAACTCATCCATATATTTCTCACGAAAGACTCTGGAGATAGCCCATATGGGTAGAAAAAACTCCGTACCATTGTCTTTCCACTCATTTTTCGGTGTCAGGCCGCCGCCAAGCAGTATCGTATGGATATGGGGATGAAAATTCATTTCTGAGCCCCATGTATGCAGGATGCAGATATAACCAACAGAAGCCCCGAGGTGCTTTGGGTCGGATGTCAGTTCCTGAATGGTAGCGGAAGCCGCATGATACAGCGTGTCATATAACAGTTTCTGGTTACTGTAAATGACAGAGTTCAGAATATCAGGGACTGTAAACACCAGATGGAAATAAGGGGCATCAAGCACATCCTCTCTGCGAGCATCCATCCACATTTCCTTCGGAACAGCCTGACACATGGGACAGCAACGGTTCCGGCAGGAATTATAATGGATCTGGACAGCACCACAGTCTTCGCATACACTGACATTCGCACCATAAGCTCCTGTTTTGCACTTCAGGATGTTCCGGGCAACTTTTGCCTGTTCCGGGGATGGGGAACAGCTTTCAAGGTATGCCGGATAAAAATGCCGGAAAATATCCTGGACGGTGGGTTTATTCATGGCCGGCACCTTCTTTCCTGTCAAAAGGGCTTTGAATGCCCATCAGGGATTTGTTGCTGACATGAAGATATACTTCCGTGGATTTCGGATCACGGTGTCCAAGTAGAGCTTGAATGTTCTGCCGTTCTATGCCCTGTTCCATCAGATGGGTTGCAAAGCTATGGCGCAGACAGTGCGGGGTTGCTGTCTTCGGAAGTTCAGCATCAGCTACTGCCCGCCGCATGACCTGTTCCAAAGTACTGACTGTCAGGTAATTACCGGTAAATTTATTTGGAAACAGGATGCCACGGGGACGACCTTTCTCAAACCAGTATTGTGTAAGGATATCCAGACAACGCTTAGAGAGAATGGTATAGCGGTCCATCCGGTTTTTCGTATCCCGGACATGGATCTGCATATTTGAACGTGAGATGTCATCATAGTGAAGATGGATCACTTCAGAAACCCTCATGCCAGAAGAATACATGATTGCGAACATAGCCTTATATTTGATATCGTCAACAGCAGATAACAAACGGTCAATCTCAGAGGCGGTCAGTACAGTCGGAAGTTTATGTTCCAGGATCATACGCGGAACCGTGATATCATCCCAAAGGATATGCAGGACATTCCGATAGAAAAAACGGATAGCAGAATTATAGAGATTCAAGGTTGTGGCTTTCAGTCCTTCCTCTTTTTTCGCAAGCAAAAAAGTCCTGACATCCTGACAGGTAAGCTCTTCAGGATTCTTATTCTGATATTTCAGAAAATAAGAGACATAGTTTTTATAGCAGTTGATGGAACGTTCTTTAAGGTTACGGATTTTTCCGGCTTCCTCAAGCTGTTCTAAATATTTTTCATACATAATAAAATCCTCCATATAAAATCAGTAGTTATCCAGAACACTGCTTTATATGGAGGTGCATTTGGGTCATAAAACCGCTTGCCAACCAAGCGGAAGGGTGGTATTCTTTTCATAGGCAGTGGGAAGGTCGATCCTGTTTGATTGTTTCGTTGTGGTGACTTAACAATACTACTTTTAGGACTTGCTTTCCACTGTTTTGTTATAGAAAAAAGAAAATCGCTATGCCATAGCCTTGGTAGGCCATCGCGCAGCGATTTTGTTCAATTCCAGTTTGTCAGGTTGCCCTTTGAGAGAGGAGAAATCCTTTTCTCAAAGGGCTTTTTCTATTTATACGGATATTCGCAAACTACAAGATAAAGCCAAAACTTCATATACTCTAAGCACAAGGAGGTTGAGGTTTGGCTATGAATAACAGTTTAGCAAAAGTACACCCGGAGCTTGTTTCGGAGTGGTCGGAAAAGAATTTAACGCTTGCGATGAATGTTAATAATAGAATGTATAATTGAGGTGCTTCGGCATCTCTTTTTTATTATTCTTTAAAAGAGTCGTATTAGGTGTTTGTAAAAAGTGACACCTTGCCGGATAGGAGTTGCGAATAAACCCCTATATCTTGAAAAAATAGATTATTTATAGTATAATGTCAAATGAGTAACTGTAACCAAAAGGAACGGAGAATACGAAGGAGCGTTACAGATGAGAATAAGCTACAATAAACTTCAAAAACTTATGATTGATAATCAAATGAAAAGACAAGATTTAATGCGTGCTGCGGAAATTTCATCGTCTGTTGCAACAAAATTAAATAAGAATGAAACAGTATCCCTTGATGTGCTTATGAGAATTTGCAAAGTATTTCATTGTGATATTGGCGATGTATGTGAAGTCATATTAGACGAATGATATGAGGAGGTCTGAAGATGGCGGCAAGTGGTAAGAAAAATATGTTTAACGAAGCTACCCGTGTCCAAATGCCAGCAATGGTTCATTTGACACGCCTTGGTTATACTTATTTTGGAAAAATAACTGAGGATATGGCAGGGACAGTATATGACCCTGATACCAATATCTTAATAGATGTTTTTAAGGAGCAGTTTGCACGGCTTAATCCTACTCACGTAGGAGAAGCGGAACAGACATTGAAAACTATTAGGCAGGAATTAGATAATGATGATATAGGACGCAGTTTTTACGAGCGTTTATCGTCTGTTTCGCCTGTTAGATTGGTGGATTTTGAAAATCCCCAAAATAATACATATCATTTTACCGCTGAGTTCACTTGTAAGCGTGACCAAGATGAATTTAGACCTGATATTACGTTGTTTGTAAATGGACTTCCACTTGTGTTTGTTGAAGTAAAGAAGCCGAATAATCACGGCGGTATGGTTGCAGAAAGCAAGAGAATGAACCAAAAGAGATTTCCTAATAAAAAATTTAGGAGATTTTTGAATATTACACAGTTGATGATTTTTTCTAATAATATGGAATATGACACTATGGGTGGTATTGTTCCGGTTCAGGGGGCATTCTACTGTACGACGGCAAAACAGTCTGCACCGTTCAACTGTTTCAGAGAAGAAAATCCTACTAATTTGGATATTGCACCTTATAATGCAGATTTCCCATATAAGGATATTGACTCGATTGTTGAAAAGAAGATATTGACTGACTTTAATTGTCAGGTTATTCATACTTCTCCGGAATATCAAACAAATTTAGATACCTATACACCAACCAACCGTGTACTGACATCTATGTGTAGTCCTGAAAGATTGCTATTTATATTAAAATATGGAATTGCCTATGTTCGTTTTCATAAAGAAATAAATGGCAAGATAGAGTTTATTGAGCAGAAACATATAATGCGTTATCAACAGATGTTTGCTGCATTAACAGTAAGAAGTAAGATTGATGAAGGTGTTAATTCAGGTGTTATATGGCATACTCAAGGTAGTGGAAAAACAGCCCTTTCTTATTACCTGACTTATGTTCTTTCTGACTATTTTAGCAAGCAAAATAAAGTTGCAAAGTTTTATTTCATTGTTGACCGCCTTGATTTGCTGAAACAGGCTTCAGAAGAATTTGAAGCTCGTGGATTGGTTGTAAAAACAGCAAGTTCCCGTGCTGAACTTATGGAACAGTTCCGTAACAATCAGGCACAAGAGGGAAATACTGGAAAACCAGAAATTACAGTTGTAAATATACAGCGTTTTGCTGAAGATAGGTCAAAAGTTGACCTTCCTGCGTATGCAACGAATTTGCAGAGAGTGTTTATTATTGATGAAGCACATAGAGGATATAAACCAGAAGGCTCATTCTTGGCTAATCTTCTTGATGCGGATAAAAATGCGATTAAGATTGCGTTGACAGGAACACCACTTTTGAAAGAAGAAAGAGAATCTTGGAGAGTTTTTGGTAATTATATTCATACATACTATTATGACAAATCAATTTTAGATGGATATACGCTGAAAATTATCCGTGAGGATATAGAAACGCAGTATAAGGAGCGACTTTCTGAAATTTATGAAAAACTTGAAACCTTGGTAGAAAAGAAAGACGTAAAGAAAAGTCAGATTGTTGAACACGATAACTATGTCAAAGAGTTGCTTAGATATATTATTTCTGACCTAAAGAGATTTAGACAAATTCAGGGAGATAATACGCTCGGCGGTATGGTCATTTGTGAAACAAGTGAGCAGGCAAGGAAGCTGTTTGCGTATTTTGATGAAATTCAAGCAGAACTTAATAAAGACGCTTCTATGAAAAGTCATTTGCGAGCTGGACTTATACTTCACGATAGTGATGACAAAGATACAAGAGATAAGATTATTGATGACTTCAAAAATAATATGACAGTTGATATTCTTATCGTTTTCAATATGCTTCTTACCGGATTTGATGCACCAAGATTGAAACGCCTGTATTTTGGTCGAAAATTGAAAGACCATAATTTGTTGCAGGCAATTACAAGAGTCAACAGACCGTATAAAGAAAACCATTATGGTTATGTCATTGATTTTGCAAATATAAAAAGGAATTTTGAGGAAACAAATGAAGCATACCTCAAAGAGCTGAACCGTTTTAATGACCCGAATGAAGTTGGTGCGGGAAATGAAACAGATACATTCAAACAGGTTATTGAAGACCCGGCAGAACTCATTAAACAAATGCAGGAAGTGCAGCAGGTTCTTTTTAACTACACCACAGATAATGCAGAAGAATTTAGTTCTGAAATATCCACGATTGAGGATAAGCAGGAATTGCTTAAACTTAAAAAAATTCTTATTGCTGCTCGTGATTGTTGTAATTTGGTAAGAACCTTTGGCGATGATGAGTTAAAGGAAACATTTGCAAAAATGGAATTAACAAAATTGCCATCATTGATTTCAGAGGTGCAACATCATATTGATAACATAAATCAGAAAGAACTTTTTGCAAGTGATGATACCACAAAGTTGCTTGTCAATGAAGCAATGGAGGATATTACTTTTAATTTCAGCAAAATCAGCGAGGAAGAATTGAAAATCGTCGGTGGTAAAGACGCAGTAACAGAAAAGTATAAAAAGACTGTTCGTGCCTTTACTCAGAATATCGACCCTGATGACCCTGAGTTTATTACTTTGCAGGAAGCATTTTTGCTTCGCTTCAAGCAACATGGTTTTGAACCTAAGAGTGTATCTGAGATTGAGGAGCAAGGAAAGGAATTGGAAGATATTCTGAAAAAGCTTGATGAATTGCAGAAGAAAAACACGGTTCTGCTGAGAAAATATAATGGCGATGCGAAATTTGCAAGGGTTCATAAAAGAATCAGGGAAGAAAATCTTGCTCGAAAAGCAGCAAATAAACAGCCGATTGTTTCAGAATATGATATGTCTATTATGAATGTTTTGCTTTCTATTAAGTCTGATATTGACCAGAAAGTGTATGACAGAAATGATATATTGAAGAAAGACGCATATTTTGAGAGAACGGTTATGACACAAATAAAAGCAGGCATTGATAAGTTGGGAATAGCGAGTGCTCGTGAGGATAGAGTATTTATACAGAGCAGGATTACAAAACAGTATCTTGACCAGTATAACCAGACTTATTCAGTGGCATAAAGGAGAACACAATGGAAGAAATAAAGACGATAAAAGAAAAAACCATAGAGTTGATAGATGCCTTAAAAGCAACTTGTCAGACCTATGGTATGGGAAACGATGGTAACGAATATAAAATTATCACTCAGGTTTTCCTTTATAAGTTCCTTAATGATAAATTCGGATATGAAGTAAAAAAAGTCAGTCCTGTTCTTAAAAATGCCGAAAAATGGGAACTTGTTTATGCAGAAATGTCGGAAGATGACCGATTGGATATTTTTGATAGTTTACCGTCAGATATTCCATTGCTTAACCCGGAACATCTCATTGCCAACTTGTGGAATCAGCAAGCAAAAGGCGATTTTGATTTGATTTTTGACAGCACGATGACAGATATAGCAGATAAGAATATTGATATATTTTCAACTCAGACTGCTCAGAATACAAAAATACCGCTTTTTGAAAAGCTGACACAGTATGTAACGGACGATACAGCAAGAGCACCTTTTGCCCGTGCTTTGGTTGATAAGTTGGTAAACTTTTCTTTTGAAGAAGCATTTGAGAAGCACTATGATTTCTTTGCAGATATATTTGAATATCTGATAAAGGACTACAATACCGCAGGCGGTGGTAAGTATGCAGAGTATTATACTCCTCACGCTATTGCAACGATTATGGCAAGATTGCTTGTTGGAAATGCAACTGATTTACATAGCATTGAGTGTTATGACCCATCAGCCGGAACAGGGACACTTTTGATGGCTCTTGCCCATAAAATTGGCGAAGATAAGTGTACGATTTTTGCACAGGATATTTCACAGCGAAGTAATAAAATGTTAAAACTTAATCTTATCCTGAACAGCTTGGTATCTTCTCTTGACCACGCAATTCAAGGAGATACGCTGATTGCTCCATATCATAAGAGTGATAATGGACAGGAATTAAGAACTTTTGATTATGTAGTTTCAAATCCGCCTTTTAAGATGGATTTCTCAGATACAAGAGAACGTATAGCAGCAATGCCCGTTCGTTTTTGGGCGGGAGTTCCGAAAGTACCTGCCAAGAAGAAAGAGAGTATGGCAATTTATACGTTGTTCATTCAGCACGTTCTTAATTCATTGAAATCAACCGGAAAAGGTGCGATTGTAGTTCCTACTGGATTTGTAACCGCAAAATCAGGTGTAGAAAAGAAGATACTACAACATATTGTGGACGAGCATATAGTTTATGGCTGTATTAGTATGCCGTCAAATGTATTTGCTAATACCGGAACTAATGTATCAGTATTGTTTTTCGATAATTCAAGAAAAACAGATAAGGTTGTACTGATAGATGCTTCAAAACTGGGAGAAGAATATAAGGACGGTAATAATCAAAAACGCAGACTTCGTGATTTTGAGATTGATAAGATTGTTGATACATTCCTTAATAAAGAAGCTGTTGATGATTTTTCAGTTGCTGTTACCTATGATGAAATCAAAGAAAAGAAATATTCACTTGCAGCGGGACAATATTTTGATGTAAAAATTGAATATGTTGAATTGTCACAGGACGAGTTTAATGCTCGTATGAGTGCCTATGCAGAGAAGTTGCAGGAATATTTTGCGGAGGGCGACAAACTGAAAACGGAAATTATGGAACAGTTAAAGAAGGTAAAGTATGAATAGAATGAAACTTGGAGAAATACTATCCGTAAAGCATGGTTGGGCTTTTAAGGGAGAGTATTTTGCAGAAGATGGAGAACAAAGTATTTTGACTCCGGGAAACTTTTTTGAAAAAGGTGGATTTAAGCCTAATAATGGGAAAGAACGTTACTATACAGGAACTTATCCAAAGGAATATTTGTGTCATAAAGGCGATTTGATAGTTGCCATGACACAACAGGCAGAGGGACTTTTAGGAAGTACAGCGTTAGTTCCTGAAAATAATAAATACTTGCATAATCAGCGAATAGGACTGATTACTTGTGATGAAAAACGTTTGAACAAATTATTTGCATATTATCTTTTTATGACCAAAAGTGTAAGAGAGCAGTTAGAACGTAGTTCATCAGGTACGAAGGTAAAGCATACATCGCCTGAAAAAATTTATGATGTTGAGGTTGAAATTCCCGATGTGATTTCTCAACAAAAAATTGCAAATTTGTTATGGTCTATTGATGAAAAAATTGCCAATAATAATGCGATAAACGATAATTTAGAGCAGCAAGCTAAGCTACTTTACAATTATTGGTTTATTCAATTTAACTTTCCAGATGAAAATGGAAATCCATATCATTCATCAGGAGGACAATTAGTGTGGAACAAAAATCTCCAACAAGAAATACCTCAAGATTGGCGTTCCGGTAATCTTTATGATATAGCGGATTATATCAATGGAATTGCATGTCAAAAATATCGTCCATCTGACGAAGAACATTCATTGCCAGTTGTAAAAATACGTGAAATGAATGGTGGCATTACTAATGACACTGAGCGTGTATCATCAACAATTCCTGCTAAAAATATTATTTCTTCAGGAGATATTTTATTTTCATGGTCAGCATCTTTAGAGGTAATAATGTGGTATGGGGTTGATGCAGGATTGAATCAACACATCTTTAAAGTCGTTCCTAAAAGCTATTTTTCTTCAGAATATGTATATTTGCAGTTGTCAGAATATCTTATACATTTTATAAAGATAGCTGAAGCAAGAAAAACAACAATGGGGCATATAACTAGTGAACATTTACAGGACAGCCACATTATATTGCCTCCAGCTAATATAATTAAAAATTTTTCTGAATATGTACGACCTATATATCAAATGAAAAAACAAATCGCTAATGAAACTAGTGAGCTAATTAAATTGCGTGATTGGTTGATACCTATGCTGATGAACGGTCAGGCTACCATCAGTGATTGATGTGGTAAATTATCGTTTACAGTAGAAGGGAAAACTATATGATAAGTGTTTCAGATTGGATAAGTATTATTTGTGCGGTGGTTGCCTTAATAGTCACGGTTATTATTGCAGTCCTGCAAATAAGACAAAGCAACCGTATGGAGAGGTTTGAAAAAAGGCAGGACAAGCGAGATGAACAGCGTCATCAAGAAAGCGTAAAAGCACAAGCGGTTTCATTCATCTCTAAATATTATAAGGATAGAGGGCTTATTCCATTATGTGCAATAGCCACGATGTATAATGATTTGTTTTATTACAACAGAGAGATGTATAGAGAATTTTGCTGTTGTACTAAAGAGGTTCAAAATAGAATTTTGGAATATTGCGGTTTGGATTTACGAGTCAGTGAGTACAGTATTTATGAAAAGTGTTTGGTTGCAATAGAAAGTGTGCTAAATAAACGCTTCCCTGATGATAAAAGTGTTTTTTACGATGGAGGGAAGTATTTTACTCGTAGCTTAGAATACTATGCTGCTAAACCAATTCCACATCAAGAGTTTGAGTATCAAAATCATATTACAGATGTTTTGGCTAATGCGTTTAATAGTAATGACAAAAAGGCTACACCAATTCAGCAGTTGTCGGTAGAATATAATTTTGAAAGTTGCGAAGGAATAGAAACATGCCAGTTGGTTACTGTTATTGCAGAGTTTTCAGCAATCTATGGGAATAAAAATAAAAACATTGATAAATCATACGGTTCTCCGGGAGGATACGATGGAGAAGTCATAGAAACAATGGAAGATTTATTCCTATTAGCCTTATTTGAAATATATACAAATTGTGTTTTATAAATTATAAGGTAAGTAAAATGATTTTTCAGAGAGGAAATGATGAATGGCATTCGATTTTAAGAAAGAATATAAAGAATTTTATATGCCGAAGAATAAGCCGCAGATTGTGGCAATTCCAAAGGCAAATTATATAGCAGTACGAGGTAAAGGAAATCCTAATGAAGAAGGCGAGGAATATAAAACTGCTATTGGTGTTTTGTATGCTGTTGCCTATACTCTCAAGATGAGTTATAAGACGGATTACAAAATAGACGGATTTTTTGAATATGTTGTACCACCGCTTGAGGGATTTTGGTGGCAGGACAATGTTGAAAGTGTAGATTATACCAACAAATCAGCTTTCAACTGGATTTCTATTATTCGTATGCCTGATTTTATTGCAAAGAAAGATTTTGATTGGGCGGTGGAAACTGCTTCAAAAAAGAAAAAGATGGATTGCTCTGGTGCAGAGTTCTTGAGTATTGACGAAGGTTTGTGCGTACAAATAATGCATATAGGAGCTTTTGATGATGAACCTGCAACCGTGGCAATGATGGATAAATATCTTGAAGAAAACGGTTATGTAAATGATTTTACTGGTGAGCGACGCCATCACGAAATCTATTTATCAGACCCAAGAAAAGTTGCACCGGAGAAATGCAAAACAGTAATAAGACACCCAATAAAGAAGGCATAAATTGAGTAAAATGAAATTAGGTCAGAGGACAACTAATGGCATCAAGTAAAGAATATTTGGAATTTGTATTAGAGCAGTTGGCAGAATTGGACGAGATTACTTACCGTGCGATGATGGGCGAATATATTATTTATTATCGTGGTAAAATTGTCGGCGGAATTTATGATGACAGATTACTTGTAAAACCGATAAAATCAGCAATTTCATATATGCCGACAGCTACTTATGAATTGCCGTATGATGGGGCAAAGGAAATGCTGCTTGTAGAAGATGTGGATAATAAGAAATTTTTAACAGGACTATTTAATGCAATGTACGATGAATTGTCAGCACCTAAGATTAAAAAGAAAAAGTAGACAGATACTATTGATGGAGCGATAGGTATATAAAAATTATGGAAACAAAGCCAAGGATTTTATATTTACAAAAGATTTTACTGGAAAGAACTGATGAAGAAAATCCTCTTTCCACAACACAGTTAATCAATATATTGAATGATGAGTACGGAATATCTGCACATAGAACTACAGTCACAAAAGACATTGCAGCACTTCAGGAGTTTGGGATGGACATTGTTACTATCCATTCTACTCAGAGCAAATACTTTGTAGCCAGTCGTAAGTTTGAATTGCCGGAACTGAAACTGCTGATAGATGCAGTAGAGTCATCGAAGTTCATTACAAAGAAGAAAAGCGAAACCCTGATTGAGAAGATACATACGATGACCAGTCCGGGACAGGTGGCAAAGCTGAAACGTAATAACTATGTGGTCAATCGAATTAAGCCGGATAATGAGCAGATATATTATATCATCGACGCTATAAATGATGCCATCAATGCAGGTAAGCAGATTTCTTTTCAGTATTATGATTATACCGGATTGAAGAAAAAGGTTCTGAAGAATAAGGGCGAAGTGTATAAGTTCAGTCCGTATAAACTTCTCTGGTGTGGGGACTATTATTATGTTCTCGGATATTCAGAGAAGAAAAGCAAGGTTATCAATTTCAGGGTAGACCGTATTGCTTCTAAGCCGGAGATACTGGCTAAGGACATTATTCCTATGCCTGATGATTTTGATATTGAGAATTACACAAAGGAAGTTTTCTTTATGTTCTCAGGCGAGAAAGTTTTGGTGGATTTACGGTGTGATAACAGCCTGATGAAAACAATGGTTGACCGTTTCGGAGAAGATGTGACAACCCTTGCGTATGATATGACGTCTTTCAGAGTACAGACCGAAGTATCAGCCAGTCCTACTTTTTTCGGTTGGGTGTTTGGCTTCAATGGCAAAGTACAGATACTTGCACCGGAAAGAGTGAAAGAACAGTACAGACAGATGATTGCAAAAGCTGATGAGAATATGCAGGAAAGCGAATAATTTGAAAATGAAATCCAAAGGAGCGGTAGCTATGGAGAATAAATTAGAAAAAATCGGTCAAAATAATTTTATGGATAATTTTGTTAAAACCGATGACATCTTAAAAGATATGTGTGGGATTATCGAATCTTCACAAAAAGCTGCATATCGAGCGGTCAATACAACGCTTATACAGAGAAATTGGCTCCTTGGTTATAGAATTGCAAGTGAAGAATTGCAGGGCGAGGATAGGGCAAAATATGGAGCTGAAATTATAAAAAAGTTAGCAAAAGAATTATCGGCTGAATATGGAAAAGGTTATACAAAGTCGAATCTATATAGCTTTTATTCTTTCTATAAGACCTATCCTGAAATTTTCCAGACATCGTCTGGAAAATCTGTTGGGTTACTGTCTTGGTCGCATTATGCAACATTATTACAGGTTAAAGAGAAGGCAGCTCGCGACTGGTATGAGAAAGAAGCCGCAAAACAGACTTGGAGTGTCCGTACTTTGCAGAGGAATATTTCTTCTCAGTATTATTACCGTATGCTCAAAACTCAGAAAAAAGAGCTTGTAGAAAGTGAAATGAAGGAACTGACTGCACCGTATCAGAATGATAAGTTGGAGTTTATCAAGAATCCGGTAGTTGCGGAGTTTTTAGGCTTTTCGCAGAATACAGATTTTACAGAGAGTGACCTTGAGAAAAGTATTCTTTCCAATTTGCAGAAATTTTTGATGGAGCTTGGAAAGGGATATGCTTTTGTGGCAAGGCAGCAGCATATCCATACGGAGAAACAGGACTATTATATCGACCTTGTGTTTTACAATTACATACTGAAATGCTTTGTCCTCATCGACCTGAAAACAGAAAAGATAACACATCAAGATGTAGGACAGATGGATATGTATATCCGTATGTATGATGAATTGAAACGTAGTGAGGGCGATAACCCAACAATCGGTATTGTTCTTTGTTCCGATACAGATGATGATATTGCCCGTTATTCTGTTATGCATGACAATGAACAATTATTTGCTTCCAAGTACAAATTATACCTGCCGACAAAAGAAGAACTGAAAGCGGAGATTGAAACTCAAAAGGCAATGTTTTATCTTCAGCAGCAGGATAATGAAGACAGAAACAAAAACTATACTTTTAACATTGAATGAGTTAAAAAGAAATAAAATAAGAGCATTTGATCAGAATGAATTCCTTCATGATGGGAATCGATTCCGAGGGTATGCTGATCTCAGCAGTACCTGAGGAAGATGGTCATGAAGGACTGAACCTTCTGATGGTAGATGACAGAATCCCGGCAGGTGCAAAGCTGTACTAAAATTAGATATAAAACAAGAGCACTTCTCAGAGTTAATAATCAGAAAACCGAGAGGTGCTTTTTTCGTGCTAAAAAATATATCCCGGCAGTCAACTACTGCAAAACAGTATATAACAGTTGACAACAGTATTATACTGTTATATACTGTTTGCAACAGGAGGGAACATATGAAGATTATAATCAATAATACATCGATGGTACCAATTTATGAACAGATCATGGAGCAGATCAAGGCGCAGATCATCTCCGGAGAGTTAAAAGAAAATGATATATTGCCGTCCGTGAGAACAATGGCAAAGGAACTGAAGATCAGTGCACTTACTGTGAAGAAAGCATATGACAATCTGGAAGCAGAGGGCATGACAGTCACAGTTCATGGGAAAGGAACGTATGTAGCGGCTTCGAATACACAGCTGATGGAAGAAGAGCGCAGGAAAGAGGTTGAGGCGGATCTGGAAGCAGCAATTCAGAAGGGAAGGCGCTGCGGAATGAAAGAGGAAGAGATCCGTTCGTTGTTTGAACTCATCATGGAGGATGAATGATTATGTTGGAGATCAAAGGAGTAAAGAAAAGCTACGGTGAATTTCAGTTAGACTGTTCGTTAAATGTAGAAAAAGGAAGAATCACCGGTCTGGTTGGAGAGAACGGAGCCGGTAAGAGTACTTTGTTCAAGGCAGTGCTCGGACTCATTTCTTATGATGCCGGTGAGATAAAGATCCTGGGAAAAATACCGGAAGAGTTAAGTGAAAAAGAGAAAGAAGAGCTGGGAGTTGTCCTGGCAGAAACCGGATTCAGTGGATACTTGAAAGGGAAAGATGTTGAGGCAGTCCTTGCCAAATTATATCCAAAGTTTGAAGCAGAAAAATTTCATCAGATGTGTGAAGAATATCAGATTCCGTTGGATAAATTTATAAAAGAGTACTCAACAGGAATGAAAGCAAAGCTGAATCTGATCGTTGCATTGACACATCAGGCAGAATTCCTGATGCTGGATGAGCCGACAGCAGGGCTTGATGTCGGAGCGAGGGAAAGGATGCTGGATATTTTAAGAGAGTATATGGAAGAAGAGCCGGAGAGAAGTATCCTGATCAGCTCACATATTTCTTCGGACTTAGAACATCTGTGTGATGACATTTATGTGATACATAAAGGAAAGATTGTACTTCATGAAGCGATGGATACGATTCTTGAAAAATATGCAGTGTTGAAGGTCAGTGAGGAACAATATCAGGCAGTGGACAAAAGGTATCTTTTGAAAGAGAAAAAAGAGTTTTTTGGAGTTGCCTGTCTGACGAACGAGAAGCAGTATTATATAGAAAATTATCCGGAAATCGTAGTAGAGAGCGGATCACTCGATCAGGTGATCCTGATGTTGACAGGAGGCGAAAGATGATGAAAGGAATCAGAGGGCTTTTGGAAAAGGATTTTCGATTGTTTTTTCGACAGGGTGGTAATCTTTTTTTGGTGTTAGTGTTTGTAGCATTGTTTTTTATACTTACAGGAAAAAAGGCAGCTGCTTTCATTGCAATGTATATCCCATCTGTTCTGGCGATATATTCAGGTAATACGATCAGTTATGATGAAAATGGCCATGGTTACACATATTTATTTTCTTTACCCGTAAATAAAAAAATATATGTCAGAGAAAAATATATTTTTTCCTTTATCATGACAGCATGTGGATGGTGCATTGGAATGATCTGTGCAGGAATTATGGTACTCATAAATCCTGAAGAGGTGTTTGATCTGGAAATGCTGGCAATGGAGTTGATCACATTTTTTGTGTTTCAGGCAATTGCGGGAATTATGATCGCGATCAGGATAAGGTTCGAAGGAGAGAAAGGGCGAATTGTGCTGCCAATCGCAATTTTAATTATTTTTGCGATTTGTTATACAATTAGATCTTTTGTGAAGACTAACTTGGGATTAAAAGAAAGTATTCTGCATATGATAGGGGGAATAGGGGATCTTGAAATCGGGATTGCCCTCATTGTGCTAAGTCTGCTTATATGGTTTGCTTCGTATAAGTATAGTATGAGCGCCATGAAGAAGAAAGAGTTTTAAGATAGGCGTGGCAAAGATGATCCATTAAAAATAATGATTATAAAGATGTAATAGCTACCAAAAATATGAGAAAAACTTTGTGAAAAAATAGGCTTGTGTTTCGTAAGAGTCCCTTGTAAAATAGCGGTCAAGGATGAAAAGAAAAGGAGATTCTTATGGGAACTAATGAAAAAGATATGACTGCCGGATCTCCCGGAAAACTGATCATAACTTTTGCCATACCAATGATGCTTGGAAATATTTTTCAGCAGTTTTATACAATGGCAGACACCATGATCGTCGGACAAGTGGTAGGAGTTAAAGCACTGGCGGCAGTAGGTGCCGGAGATTGGCTGGTATGGCTGGTGTTGGGGATTATGACAGGTATCACACAGGGTTTTTCTATTCTTGTATCTCAGTATTATGGAGCAAGGGAAAAGGAAAATCTGAAATGTGCAGTAGCGAAAAGCTATATCATGACAGCATTACTGTCTGTGGTCGTACTCGCAGTAAGTGAAGGTACAGTTTATCATGTTCTTTTATTTTTACAGACACCGGATAATGTCATTGATCTGACAATGCTATATTTGCGGCTGATCTTTGCAGGAATCCCGATCATAGCTGCTTATAATATATTTGCAGCGATCCTTCGGGCACTTGGAAACAGCAGATCTCCGTTGATCGCAATGACAGTGGCAGCAGTGATCAATGTGGGACTGGATTTGTTATTTGTGGCGGTTTTTGGCTGGGGTATAGCCGGAGCAGCAGTGGCGACCGTTATCGCGCAGGGATTTTCTGCCTTGTACTGTTTGATCGTATTACGTAAAATCCCGGATATCCGCCTGGAAAAGAAGGACTTTTACAGGCAGCCCTCTATGAGCCTGCGGCTTTTGGAACTGGCGGTTCCTCTTGCGATACAGAATGTGATCATCTCCGTGGGAGGACTTGTGGTACAGTATGTGATCAATGGATTTGGTTTTCTGTTTGTGGCGGGATTTACGGCATCGAACAAGCTGTATGGGGTTTTGGAGATGGCTGCCGTTTCATATGGATATGCTATTACAACCTATGTGGGCCAGAATCTTGGTGCAAAGAAATATCAGAGGATTCGAAAAGGCGTGCGCAGCGGCACTTATATGGCAGTGCTCACTTCGGCTTTCATTTCCGGCATGATGGTACTGTTTGGACGTAATGTACTGTCCCTGTTTGTATCCGGTGAACCGGATCAGACCCGACAGGTATTGGATATAGCATATAAGTATTTGTTTATCATGGCTGTCTTTTTGTGGGTGCTGTATCTGCTGTATGTGTATCGTTCCGCTATCCAGGGCCTGGGTAATACTTTGATTCCGCTTGCCAGCGGCATTGCAGAATTTATAATGCGTGTCAGTGTTGCGCTGCTGCTGCCAAAACTGATCGGTGAAGATGGAATATACTATGCAGAGATCTGTGCATGGAGCAGTGCAGCTGTTTTATTATTCGTAAGTTATATGATCATTATACGGAAATATAAAGAAGTCACCGTTCATACATAATGTTATTTACTTAAGGGATCTATAATAATACAGGCAGAAAATATCCGGGTTTCACTATGAAATGTTCAGATATTTTATATTTGACAAAAAAACTATTTATATAAAAAGAAAAGTATGATATTATGATACTTACAACTATGAAAATTGAATAGTCAGAAGGGTGTACAAAGTACTTAATAAGGAATCTGGTGAAATGCCAGAACAGCCACCGCTACTGTGACAGGGACGAAAACCAAAATATCACTGGAGAGATCCGGGAAGATGGTAAGTAGGAAGAACTGGAGTCAGGAGACTTGCCTTTTTGACAGAAGAATTCTGATTCGGATGGGATACAGAAGGAATAAGCTCTGCCTGAGGTAGAGGTTTGTTTTTTGTGCTGATATGATGCTGGATCATATCAGCTTTTTTTATTTTAACCGAATAAACAGATGAAAAATGAGGAGAAATGAAAATGGGAAAAGTAATTGCAAAGCGTTTTATATTTATGATTCCGGTAGTGCTGGCGGTTACATTTATTATTTTTATGTTGAGTTTTATATCGGCAGGTGATGCTGCCAGAGTGCTGGCGGAGAAAAAATATGAGCATCCGTCACCGGAGCAGGTAGAAGAAGTACGGCATGAGGAAGGACTGGATCAGCCGGTGCTGGTACAATACGGGAAATGGCTGGATCAGGCACTTCATGGCGATTTTGGGAAATCATATTCTACCAGAAAACCGGCTTTTGAGGAATTAAAAAGATATTTTCCACAGACATTTAAACTGGCAGTTACTTCGTTTTTATTGTTGATGATCGTGTCAGTCCCTCTTGGAATTTTGTCGGCAATTTATGAAAACAGAGTTCTGGATAAAGTCATTCGCATTTTGTCGTCCCTCAGTGTATCTATGCCGTCTTTCTGGATCGGTCTGATGCTGCTCTATATATTTGGAGTAAAGCTAAAAGTGATTTCCGTGATCGGAGGAGATGCCGGAGGCATCCCGATTCTTGCGGCATTTGCCATGGATATCAGTTTCTTTGGAATTATGACGAGATTGATCCGTACCAATATGATACAGGTGCTGAAGCAGGATTACATACGTGCCAGCAGAGCTAAGGGATTGTCATCTGTAAATGTAATTTTGCGTCATGGTCTGAAAAATATCCTGATTCCTGTGCTGACACGTCTGGTATCAATTGTGATCGGTTTTTTCTGTGGCTCAGCTGTGATAGAAAGTATTTTTTCAATTCAGGGAATCGGAAATCTGGCATTGAAATCCGTGATCTCAAAAGACACTCCGGTGCTGCAATGTTTTATCTTTATTCTGGCTGTTGGCATTGTAGTATTAAATTTTCTTGTGGATATCGCCTATTCTGCGATTGACCGGCGAATCCAGTTAAAGTAAAGGAGAGATCATAGAATGGAAAGCAGAAGAAAGCAGAAAACAGAAAAAAGCATGATCCAGAATCTGTACTGGAAACAGGTATTCCGGTCACCGAAAACAAAAATAGGATTGATGGTGGTCATAATTTTTGCATTGGCAGCTATTTTTGCACCTGTACTGGCGCCGCATGATCCACTGCTTGTGGATGTTTCGATAAAATTAAAGAATCCGTCGGCGGCATATCCTTTAGGTACTGATCAGCTGGGACGATGTATTTTATCAAGACTTCTCTGGGGCAGCCGGTATTCACTGAGCTATAGCTTTACGGTGCTTCTGATTACTGTATGTGTCGGGGTGCCTATCGGACTGTTTGCCGGATATGTAGGTGGAAAAATCGATTCCATAATTATGAGGATCATTGATGTATTTATGGCTATGCCGGTCTTTATTGTGGCACTTGCCATTGCAGGAACCGTAGGAGCCAGCGGCGCTCATCTGATTCTGTCCTTATCGGTCGTATCCTGGGCAGAATATGCAAGGCTTGCCCGAGCATTGACACTTCAGGAAAAAAATAAAAATTATATGACCGCACTAAAAGCCGGCGGCTGCGGCCACGCAAGGATCATATTTAGGCATGTATTGAGAAATATCCTGCCATCTGTGATCGCACTGGCAACAATGGAAATCGGTTCGATCATTCTGTCAATTGCCGGTTTTTCCTTTATCGGCCTTGGTGTGCAGGCACCGACACCGGAATGGGGGATCATGCTCAGTGACAGTAGAAGTTATATCCAGACTTATCCAAGACTGATGTTTTATCCGGGCATACTGATCATGATCATTGTTCTGGCATTTAATTATCTGGGGGAGGGAATACAGAATGGAACAGCCCAAAAATGATGTCCTAAGGGTAAAAAGACTACATGTGGAGTTTCAGACATCTCACGGAATGGTTCATGCAGTAAAAGATGTCAGCCTGGAAGTAAAACGCGGAAGGATCCATGCTCTGGTGGGAGAAAGTGGAAGCGGCAAGTCAGTTACCTCTCTGACGATCATGAATCTGCTTGCAGGAAATGGAAAGGTGATATCCGGAGATGTGACACTGAACGAAAAGAGTCTTCTGAAGTTATCAGGAAAAGAAAAACGACAGTTATACGGAGACAGGATCGGAATGATCTTTCAGGATCCGACTGCTGCTCTTGATCCGCTTTTTACAGTTGAACAACTGCTTCTGGAAGGACTGAGAAAACATCGCAGAATGAGCAAAAAACAGGCAAGGGAAGCAGCGTTGGAAAGTCTGCGGATGATGAATCTGCGTGATCCGGAAGAACTGATGAAGAAAAAACCTTACGAATTGTCTGGTGGTATGTGCCAACGTGTTATGATCGCCATTGCCATGTCCATGAAACCGGATTATCTGATCGCAGATGAGCCGACGACAGCCTTGGATGTAACCGTACAGAAGCAGATCCTGGAAGAAATCTATCAGCTATCCAGGAAAGAAAATCTGGGCGTGTTATTTATTACGCATGATCTGGGTGTGGTGGCAGAGATCGCGGATGATGTTTCGATCATGAAAGACGGCGAAATAGTGGAAAACGGAACGGTTGAAGAGATCTTTTATCATCCGCAGCATTCATATACAAAAAAACTGTTGGATGCAGTTTTATAGGGGAAAAGTATGAGTACGTTACTAAAGACAGAACATTTAAAAAAATATTATGGCAAGAAAAAAATTGTGAAGGCAGTGGATGATGTAAGTCTGGAAATCCATGCAGGATCATCCATGGCCCTGATCGGTGAAAGTGGAAGTGGTAAAACTACATTCGGAAAGCTGATCGCCGGCCTGGAGAAACCTACAGATGGAAAATTCTGGTTTCAGGGACAGGAAATGCAGGATTTGTCTGAAAAGCAGTTTCGTCCATATCGCAAGAACCTTCAGATGGTCTTTCAAAGCAGCAGTGGGGTATTTGATCCCGGTTATACCATTGGAGAAAATATTCTGGAAATTTTGAAATTACATGAAAAACTGCAAGAGGGTGAGTATGAAGAGCGAGTAAAGGAGGCTTTGATCCAGACGGGGCTTGATCCGGATATCCGCAACCGTTATGTTGGACAGATTTCAGGAGGTCAGTGTCAGAGAGCTAATATTGCGAGGGCGTTGGTATTAAGACCGGAGCTTGTGATCTGTGATGAACCGGTATCCAGTCTGGATTATTCCATACGAAAGCAGATCCTGCATCTGTTAAATGAGCTGCAGGAAAAATATGAGATGACTTATTTACTGATCACTCACGATCTGTCCAACGTTCCATATCTCTGCAAAGAGGTGGCTATTATGTATCAGGGACGCGTGGTCGAGTTTATCGATCATACAGACAACTTAAAGGAGACTGCCGTACATCCTTATACAAAAGATCTGTTTGATTCTATTCCGGTAAAAGAACCGAAAATGCGAAGAATCGGATCGCAGGAAAAGAAAATATTTTCAGATACCATTCCGGAACAGGGATGCCCATATCAGAACCGGTGCAGAAGATGTACAAATATATGCAGAGAGCATATACCGGAATTGACAGAAATTGCGACAGGACATTTTGCGGCATGTCATATGCTGTAAAATATAAAACAAACAAAGGAGAGGAAGAAATGAAGAAAAGACGTGTAGCAAAACTGATAGCATTGAGCATGGTGGCGGCAACTTTACTGACAGGTGTCAATGTACAGGCAAAAGAGGAAAAAGTAGTTACGGCAATGACCTCCATTGATCTGACGCCTGAACTTTGTGACCCGGTAAAAAGTGGTCCGGATTTTCGCCTTTATGAAATGATCTATGATCCTCTGGTACGTTACGGAGAAAATGGAGAAATCAAACCGGCATTGGCAGAATCCTGGGATATCAGCGAAGATGGCACAACCTATACGTTCCATTTAAGAAAAGATGTGAAATTCTCGGACGGCACAGAGTTTAATGCAGACAATGTGATGTGGAATTATAACAGATGGGTGGAACAGGATGTGATCGGTAACTTTTCAGCCAAACTGGAAAATGTTACAAAGGTAGATGATTATACTGTAGAATTTAAGTTCGCAGAACCATGCTATACACTGCTGATCGAATTCAGCTATCCAAGACCATTCCGTTTCACCTGTGAAAGTGCACTGGATGAAGACGGAGAATTTTGTCAGGAAGTGGGTACCGGAATGTGGATGATCGACAGTTATGAAAGCGGTCAGGAGGTTGTCCTGGTACCAAATCCTAATTATTACGGTGAGAAACCAAATATTGATAAAGTAGTTCTGAAACAGGTGGTAGACGGTGATGCCAGAGTGATGGCACTTCAGAGTGGAGAGGCAGATCTGAATCTTCAGGATATTCCATCCGAAAGCTTCAGTATTATCCAGGCAGATAAAAATTTATCGACAGAACAGCAGGTTTCCACACTTTCTTACTATCTGATCGAAAATTATGATACACCGGCGCTTCAGGATATAAACGTACGTCAGGCACTGAACTATGCAACAAATAAAGAAAGCATTGTAAATGATCTGCTGGATGGTTACGGCAATCCCGCAACCGGACTTATGTCTCCGACAGTTCCTTATGTAACAGAAGAAAACAGCAAGGGCTATCCATATGATCCGGATAAAGCAAAGGAACTGTTAAAGGAAGCAGGATATGAGGATACAGATGGAGATGGTATTGTAGAAAAAGACGGAGAACCACTGAGCCTCAGATTGGTATTCCAGACTGAAGAATATGCTTCATGGAAATCTCTTTGTGAATTCCTGAAATCTGAATATGAGAAGGTCGGTGTAGGTATTGAACTGGTAGAAAAAGAATCCGCGGCTTACTATGATGAGATCTGGAACACCAGAGATTACGATCTGTGCATTTACCGCAGCTATGAAGATTCCTGGATGCCTCATGGATTCCTGAAATCAATGTTCTATGCGGAAGATGGAGCAAAGGCAGTAAACTGGTACGATGAGGAGCTGAACAAAGATCTCGGAGAAGTATTAAAGACACAGGATGAAGAAAAGCGGACGGAATTATACGATAAGATCCTCACACGTATCAATGATCAGGCAGTAACAGTGCCGCTGTATTATCCGAACCGTGATTATATCTATAACAATACCAGACTGACCAATGTAGAGCTTGCACCGACTGCCTATGAAGGCATTAACTGGGCAACACTGGATGTAGTGGAGTAAAAAATGTTTGAAAAGATCGAGAATAAATGGACAGAAGATTCCGGCGATTATGATGATATGATCCAAAAACAATTGAGTAACAAAAGAACGGTATCTCACTGGACAAAAGAATTGAAAAGACTTCTTGGACCTGAGCCCCTTCGTATTTTAGAAGTGGGCTGCGGCCCGGGTTTTATGAGCATCATAGCAGCGCGTCTGGGACATGATGTAAAAGCGATCGATGGTTCATCAGGAATGGTAGAAAAAGCCAGAAGGAATATGCGACAGTATCATCAGCAGGTGGAAATCTGTGAGGAAGATGGTGTAACTTTGCCATTGGAACAGGAACAAAGCTATGATGTGATACTTTCCAGAGATGCGGTGTGGACATTATATGATCCGGAAAAAGCTTTCAGACGCTGGAAGGCTGTATTAAAACCAGGTGGAAGGATCATTTATTTTGATGGGGACTATCGGACCGTCGAACCCACATTAAAAAATAAGATCCATATGAAAATTGCTGATTTTCTTATTTATGTTACAGAAAGAAAAACATATGGATCTGACGTGAAGGAAAACAGCGGAATTTATGAAAAGCTGCCATTTACATCGCAGAAGCGTCCGGAAGCGGACTTTCAGATATTAAAAAAGGTACGCTTTGCCAGAATCCAGATCAGAGAGAACCGCTGGCTAAACAGACCATGGACGATGGATTTCTGGAAATACGGATATCAGGGAAAAAAATTTATTGTAGTAGCCACAAAGAAGGAGAAGTGACATGCAAAACGATAAGATCAAAGAGTACTGGGAAGGAGAAGCCGGCATTTACAGCGAAGGGATCAAGGCAGAACTGAAAAGTGAAACAGCAGAAAACTGGAAGAATCTGATTCTGGAGTATGCGCCGGAAAAAGAATATCTGGAAGTACTGGACGTAGGCTGCGGGCCGGGATTTTTTGAAATTATGCTGGGAAAAGAAGGACATCATGTGACCGGGATCGATATTACTGAAAATATGATCCATGAAGCAAAGGAAAATGTAAAGGCAGCAGGTTTATCCGCAGATCTGATGACTATGGATTGCCACAATCTGAATTTCCCGGATGAGACATTTGATATGGTTATCTGCAGAAATATCACATGGACGCTGGACGATCCACAGAAGGCTTACAAGGAGTGGCTGCGTGTACTGAAAAAAGGCGGACGTCTTTTGGTATCGGACGCCTGCTGGTATCTGCATCTTTATGATGAAGAAAAGAAAAAGATTTACGAGGCACATGATGCTGCTATGTGGGAAAAATATGGAAGAGGTATCCATGCTCATGAAGATGCGGAAACAGGGAAAGAGCTCAGCAGTAAGCTGTTTATGAGTGATAAAAAGCGTCCGGTATGGGATCTGGATTACATGATGGAGATCGGCTTTTCCAAAGTGTTTGCCCTGAAGGACATCAGTGATATTTCCAGAACTTCCATGGAACGTGAGCTGAACAAGCTGACACCTCAGTTTTTGGTGGGTGGAGAAAAATAAGCAGGCCGGCGTTAAATAAAACGCTGGACCCGCTCCATTGTGGTTTTTAGAATAAAGATATCCGTCAGTACATCACCGGTTTCCAGAGAATGGTTGGCGTTTTGGGTGAGAAAGAGAGGTAGATCTTTTTGCGCTGCCAGTTCCCGGATGGAATCGGTTTCGGCCAAGGGATCTGCGGTGCCGTGGAAGGCGATGCTTCCGGCAAGTGGGAAGGAAAAGGTCTCTGCAAGAGGCGTGAATAGGATGCTTTTTACAGTCAGATCGTGTCGGGAAGCATAGGCAGAGGAGATGACTGTACCAATACTTTTGGAAATAAACAGAATGCTGCCATAGGAATTCCAGTCGATGCTGCCTAAGGAGCGTTCTGTTTGTTCCAGGGCAAGGTCAAAGGCCTGTTTCATTTTTTCAGGATCTCCTTTGACATTTTCCGGGAGGGTGCCATAGGATACAGTGCGGATTTTGTAACCGTGTTTGCTGGCAAGGCGGCTGGTATAGTACAGAAGCGGCTTGTCAGCAGTGTATCCGATGCCCGGAAAAACAACAGCTAATTTTGGGGCATTTTTATCTGCTCCGGCTGTATGAGCGGAAACTTTTGTATAGAGCATCTGCAGCTGAAGCTTTTCCTGAAGCTCCTTTAAGGTAATGGAGATCGTACAGGAATCGGATGGAAGATAATCATAATCAGTAACAATGTCGTCCTCTTCCATGGAATAAACAATGTGTGAGGAACCCATGAGCTCCATGTCTTCTTCAATATCTGAAAGTAATTCTTCGTATGATTTCATTTTAGTTCAAACCTTCTTATTCAAAAAATCTTTTATTTTTACAGATGCTTCTATTATACTGGATTCATTGAATGACAGCAAGAGGTTGCTGTTCACTGGCAATGTCCCGCGAGGTGTTTTTTGTGAGAGAAGTTAAACCTTGCTTTTATCCTGCCTGCACGATATACTAATATAATACATATCTGACTAATGGAGGGTTTTACAAATGAAAATTGCAGCAACATACGATAATGGAAACATTTTTCAGCACTTTGGAAAAACGGAGTTTTTCAAGGTATATGAGGTGGAAGATAACAAGGTTGTTTCCAGTGAAGTGATCAGCTCCAATGGCACCGGACATGGTGCACTTGCAGGACTTCTTGCAGAGCAGGGAATCAGCGTTCTGATCTGTGGAGGAATCGGCGGAGGCGCTCAGGCAGCACTTGCTGAGGCTGGTGTTGAGTTATGTTCCGGAGCACAGGGTGACGTAGATGCGGCTGTGGATGCTTATCTGAAGGGCGAGCTGGTATCCACAGGTGTGAATTGTGATCATCACCATCATGAGGATGGACATTCCTGCGGAAGCCATGAGAATGGACACTCCTGCGGCGGTCATGAAGACGGACATTCCTGCGGAGGCTGTGGCGGAGGATGTGGTTCCCAGCCATCTATCACAGGCCCTAATGTCGGAAAAACCTGCCGTACACATTACAGAGGAACCTTTAATGACGGAACACAGTTCGATTCTTCCTATGACCGTGGCGAGCCACTGGAATTCATCTGCGGAGCAGGACAGATGATTAAAGGCTTTGATGCGGCAGTTGCAAACATGGAGGTTGGCCAGGTGGTAGATGTTCATCTGATGCCTGAGGAAGCTTACGGTATGCCGAATCCGGATGCGATTTTTACACTTGAGATCGAACAGCTTCCGGGTGCTGAGGATCTTACTGTAGGACAGCAGGTATACCTCTCCAATCAGTATGGTCAGCCGTTCCCGGTTAAAGTTAACGCAAAAGATGAAAAAACCATTACTTTCGATGCTAATCATGAGATGGCAGGTAAAGAGCTGAATTTCAGAATTGAATTAGTAGAAGTGAAATAAGAAGGAACAGTGGGAGGTGCTGTATGGGAGCATATGGCATCTCCTTTTTTGCCTGAAGGGAGGAAGCTTTCCTGATGAGGATCTCTATGATACCATTTGGATTACTGTCCGGTTTTATGGATAGCAAAGAAATCCGGATCACAGAGCTGGGTGAAGATGGATTTCGATTTCGGCTGGCAGAGGAATGCCCGGAACCGGAGCAGTTTCTGATCTATTTTTATGATATGAAAAAAGCCGGGTACAGGAGAGTGGAGATCCGGAAGTTTGGGATGAGTGCAGCAGAGGATCAATGCCTGCAGGATCAACAGCCAGTTGAAAAGAAAACCGGAAAATATTTTTACAGGGAATATTCTGTGAGAGTGGAACAGAAGGATTATGTACAGGAGGTTCGGCGGCTGGCCGGAGAGTACAACAGATATATCCGTCTGAAGCTGGATGGAGACGATGGAGAGCTGGCGAAATCACTGACCGGTTATCCTGCGGAGCTGGATGAGATGCACTGCAGGAGTCTGGAGGAACAGAAGAAGCGGTGGTTTTTCAGAGAAAATGAAAAGGCTTCCGGAAATCCACAGGATACAATGGGTGCAGAAGAATTAAGGCTTTTGGATAATGCAGAGTTTGCCCTGGAATTAAACTGCACTTCCCTGTATGAAGAATATCTGTGCCAGCCGCTGCAGGCTTTTCTGGCGTCTTACTGGCAGAAGAATTATCTCACTCACAGTTATTTTGCAGGCCGGATACCGGACAGATTTTATATTGGAAATCAGTTCTGCCATAATCTGTTTCCGACAGAAGAGCAGCTTTTTTCTATCATGGATAAAATGTATTTGGAGGGCTCGGAGATCACACTGGTATTTTCTTATATCCGGGAATTTATGCTTTTGTCTGTGGGAAAGCTTCTGGAAAAGGTGGATAACTGGTGCTGTATTCATGGGGTGAATGTGGAAATCGTAGTCAATGACTGGGCCATGGTGGAAATGCTCTGTGGAAAAACATCCCGCCTGCATCCTGTTCTGGGCACATTGCTTAATAAACGAAAAAAGGATCCGCGAATGAAATATAAATCCGGTGATACCTTATTATTTCAGCAAAACAGCCTGAATGCGGGGTTTTATCGGGATTTTCTGGCTGAAGAATTTCATATCCACAGATACGAGTGGGAGTCCTGTGGATATCCACAGGAGCTTCCCCCGGGAAAAAACAGTCTGCATCTGCCTTTTTATCAGACAAACACTTCGCAGTATTGTCCATTGTATGCTTTGTGCACCACTGGGGATCGTGGTACACAGCAGCTTGCGGAGCACTGTCCGAAATTTTGTGAAAAATACACACTTCTTTATCCGGAACATTTACACATGGCAGGGAGGTATAATTCCCTGTTCGGTGTGGATAAAACATTTCCGGAGATACCTGAAATGTGGAAAAATATAAAAGGCACAAAGCCGGATCGCATTGTTGTTAATATATGACAGGTGATGAGCAGGCTGTGAAGGTGGAGCACGAATATCTGTTTGACAAGAATACATTGCAGAAAAAGGAACAGGACATGGATAACAGTATGAAAATAACAGCCGGGTTAGGCTCCATAGATGAATATGAACGTTTTGTGCAGGCAGGAGCAGATGAATTTTTCTGTGGCTATGTACCATTTTCCTGGGCGGAAAAATATGGCACAGTAATGCCGTTAAATCGCAGGGAGGTTCTCTGTTGTAATGTTCAGCTTGGAGCATACAGTGAGCTGGAAATTCTTTCCCGGATGGTAAAAAAATATAAAAAGCCGGTGCATCTCACCTTCAATTCCCTGTATTATCTTCCGGAACAGTATCCGGAGATCGGAGATATCATAGAAAAGTGCATGGGAATTGGATTTCGAAGCTATATCATTGCAGATCCGGCGCTTCTTGTTTATCTGAAAAACAGGGGGATTTCCTGTGAGATCCATCTCAGCGGAGAGACAGGGGAAGTGAACAGCGAAATGCTGAAGATGTTCCGGCGCTTTCCTCTGAAGAGATTGATCTTTCATCGGAAAAACACGTTCCGGGATATGCAGTCTGTTATTGCATCTCAGAGAGAAGTGGAAAAACAGGCCGGGATCCGACCGGAGGCGGGAATGGAGTTCGAGGCCTTTGTGCTGAATGAAATGTGCCAGTTTACGGGAGCATTCTGTAATTCGCTTCACTGTGATGAGATGGGATATCTTTGCAGGGTGCCCTATTGGCTTGGAACTGTACGGAATGGTGAGGCTGTTCCGGAAAAAATAGTGGCTCTTCAGGAGCAGGCGTGGGATCAGGAACCGGATCTGGATCTGAAAGCATATGATGAATCCGGATATCTTTGTGGTGAGACAGGCTGTGGACTGTGTGCACTGTATCAGCTGAAGCAGGCAGGGATCACGCATCTGAAGCTGGTTGGCCGGGGAAACTATGTGGATCACATGGAAAAAGATATCCGGAATTTGCGAAAAGCGTTGGAAATTCTGGACGCTGCAGAAAATGAGAGGGAATTTCAGTATACATTAAAACGGACAGTGTTTCCGGCGGGGTGTAGCGGAAGATGTTATTATCAGTAACAAAAAGGGAAGCTTTTTTGAGTTAGAATAAATGATAAATGGGATGAAAACCAGAATCAGGAAAAGACATGGTGCAGATTGCAGATTTGACGGTCCTGGGAAAAAGCTATTTCCGGATTATTTGGGATCAATGGCGTGTGTCCTTCCTGAGTTCAGAGATCATTACATTTGCTGTGATCCTGATACTGGCGAGATCCGGGCGGAAAAAGAATGTATTTTCAGGAGAAAGGATATAAAATGAATTTCGAGCGTGTAAAAAGAGAAGAAGCAGATACAGTTCTGAAGCTGTACCGTTCATTGCTGGGGACGCCCTATTGTGTGTGGACAGAGGAGTATCCTTCAGAAAAAGAAGTGGAATTTGATCTTTCCAGAGATGCGCTGTTCTGTATGCGGGACGATACGGGAAATATCGCAGGTGTGATCTCCATTGATGATGATCCAAATGTGGAATGTCTCACATGCTGGTCAGAAACCATGGTGCCGTCAGCGGAGGTCTCCCGGGTGGGAGTATGTCAGGAATTCCAGAATCAGGGGATTGCCGGGAAACTTCTTAAGGGTGTGATGGAAGAACTGAAGAAGCGGGGCTATAAAGCTGTACATCTTCTTGTTGCGAAGGACAATGTAAAAGCACTCCGTTCTTATGATAAGCTGAATTTTGAGAATGTGGGAGAGTGTGAACTCTGGGGACATATGTACTGGTGTTATGAGAAAGCATTATAAAAAGTATTATAAAAAATGAAAAACAGGTATCTTTTTGCCGGGCGGTAGATCGACCACCAATGTCAGATCGATAAGTGGTGGTCAATACACAGTCAGCAGAGAAGATACCTGTTTTTTTGTTTGAAAGCAGATCAGATCCTTCGGCAGCTGTCCCTTTCGATCAGCTGGTGAGGTACAATGATCTTTGTGGCCGGAAGGCTCGGATTTTCGATATGACTGATCATCTGCGTGGCTGCTTCCATTCCAAGCTGCCCGGAGTTAATATCAATGGAGGTCAGCTGTGGGGAAGTCAGTCTGGCAAAAAGTGAGTTGTTAAAGGAAAGAATGGACAGATCCTCCGGTATGGAGATATCTGCTTCTATACAGATCCGCTCCAGGGAAAGTGCCAGAATATCATCACTGACAAGCACAGCTGTAGGGCGCTCCTCACTTAAAAGCAGCTTTCGAAGCTCCTGAAACTCATTCTGGGAAGCGGCAGGAACCTCTATACAGTATTCGGGCTGTACGGTTAATCCGTGGCTGATCAGCGCAGTCATGTAGCCGGTTTTGCGGTCTGCGGAAAAGACCAGGGAATTATCTACACCCAGATAAGCGATCCTCCGGTGGCCCAGAGCATAAAGATACTCCGTTGCCTCCTGTCCGGCCAGAAGGTTGTCATTATCGATATAGATCGTATGATTGGTGTATTGTGCCGGTTTTCCGATCAGGATATAGAGAAGTCCTTCACTGAAAAGAAAATCAATAACAGGATCATTCACACGGGAATAAAGAACAATAAATCCGTCAACCTTACCGCTTCTGGACATGGAACGTACTGCGTTAAGGATCTCTTCTTCATTCTGACCGGTAACAATGGTGCTGATATACTGATGTGCGTTACAGTAGTGGCTGATCCCCCGGATCGTCTCAAGGTAAAAGGAATTCTCGTATGTCTCCTTTGGGGATGGAGGCAGGATGATACCGATGGAGCGGGAAATCTGTGCTGCCAGGTTACTGGCCTGGAAATTCGGCTCATAGCCAAGCTCCGCCATGGCTCTGCGTACACGTTCCTTGGTTTCTTCACTGATAGATGGATTATTTTTGCAGGTTCTGGAAACAGTGGACGGGGACACCCCGGCCAGAGCTGCCACATCTTTGATGGTTACTGCCATAAATTTGCCTCCTCACGGATATGCCGGATCAAAGCGGAAGTATGCCTCTGATCCGGCTTTTTTTATCTCAGTCTGATAGAGATATTGTAGTTCATAACAAGGATACTGTCAAACATATTGCACGGAAAATTGCATGAAATTGCGTAAAAACAGATGCACAGAAAATCAGGTAGTGAGATGCAGACAGATTCTGTTTGACATAATGAAAAACTGCACAAAATCAGGATGTAAAAATTGTAAGAAAGGTAGAAAAGACAAAAACGCATTGCACTTCATGCAAAATGGACGTATAATTTACGCAAACGGTTGCGTAGATTATATGAATATGCATCCGTGAGAGGATAATAGATAAGATGCTCTGAGATGCAGGGCTCAACATAAGGAGAGAAAAGATATGGATAAAAGAGCAGCCGGCATTCTGATGCCGATCACAAGCCTGCCGTCAGAGTACGGCATCGGATGTTTTTCAAAGAGTGCCTATGATTTTGTGGACTGGCTGAAGGAAGCGGGACAGAGCTACTGGCAGATCCTTCCGCTGGGACCTACCAGTTACGGAGATTCTCCGTACCAGTCCTTCTCCACTTTTGCGGGAAATCCGTATTTTATCAGCCTGAAGGCACTGGTGGAGGAAGGCGTCCTTACAAAGGAGGACTGTGATAAGGTCAGCTGGGGAAAAAGAGCAGACAGCGTAGACTATGAAAAAATCTACAAAGGCCGTTATAAGCTTCTCCGCAAAGCTTACGAAAACAGCAACATCAGCGAGAATCCGGATTATCAGAAATTTGTTGCAGAAAACAGCTGGTGGCTTTCCGACTATGCACTTTTTATGGCAGTAAAGGATCAGTTCGGCGGTGTTGAGTGGACAAAATGGGCAGAGGATATTCGCCTTCGCTGGGCAAATGCCATGGACTACTATCGCAGAGAATTATATTTTGATATTGAATTCCAGCAGTATATGCAGTTCAAATTCTATGAGCAGTGGATGAAACTGAAAAAATATGCCAACGAAAAAGGCGTTCAGATCATCGGAGATATCCCGATCTATGTAGCTATGGACAGTGCAGATACCTGGGCTCATCCGGAACTTTTCCAGCTGGATGAGGAGAATGTGCCGGTGGCTGTAGCCGGATGCCCGCCGGACGGTTTTTCCGCAACAGGACAGCTTTGGGGAAATCCACTGTACCGCTGGGATTACCACAGAAATACAGGATATCAGTGGTGGATCTCCAGACTGAGCTACGTATTCCGCCTTTATGATGTGGTAAGGATCGATCATTTTCGTGGCTTTGACGAGTATTTTTCCATTCCGTACGGTGCAGAAAATGCCATTGGCGGTCACTGGGAAAAAGGTCCCGGGATCGATCTGTTCCGCAAAGTGGAGCAGGCCCTTGGCTGGAAGCAGGTCATTGCGGAGGATCTTGGCTATGTGACAGATTCTGTGCGTCAGCTTGTCCATGACAGTGGATTCCCGGGAATGAAGGTCCTGGAGTTTGCGTTTGATTCCAGAGATTCCGGCTGTGCCAACGATTATCTTCCGCACAACTATCCGGAGAACAGTGTGGCATATACAGGAACCCATGATAATGAGACCATCGCCGGATGGTGGAAGAGCATTATGGCAAAAGAGCGTAAGCTTGCCAGGGATTATCTCTGTGATAACTATACACCGGATAAAGAGCTGCATAAATGCTTTATCAGCCTGGTTATGAGAAGCAGTGCAAAGCTCTGTGTGATCCCTATGCAGGATTATATGGGACTGGATAACAGCTGCAGAATGAACCAGCCTTCCACAGTAGGAAAGAACTGGAAGTGGAGGATCCGCAAAAGGGAGCTGACTGTGAAGCTTCAGAAAGAGATCCAAGGTATTGCACTTCGCTACGGACGTATGAACTGGTCTGATTAAAAGAGAGATCCAAGAGACATATTCCATTTAAACGGGACGTGAAAGAAAGTAGAAAGATTTTAGATAGAATCGTGATTTTTTATGTGATATAATGCTGTTTCGTGGAGGCAGCTGTCAGTAAAAGGTAAGGCTGACAGCTGCCTTATTGTATTTTCAGATCTGCGGTAAATGATAAAGTGATACATTTATATATGCAGAAGATCAGAAGAGAGTGTCTGATCTGTAGCAGTGGATAATCCTGAATAACGGAAGATTTTTTACAATAAGGGGAGAATTATGACAGGAAAAACACACGCGGCAGTCGGACTCGGAACAGTGCTGGCAGTTACACAGCCCTCTACGGTTTCCGGTCTGGTACTTGCGGCAGGAACAGGAATGCTTGGAGCATTGATCAGCGACATTGATGTAGGAACCTCCAAATCCCATAAGGATGCGGACCGGATCACACTGATCGCGGCACTGCTTGTGGCAGCAGAGATCGCATTGAATTATTTTTATGATTTTTCCATCTGGGAAAAGATCCGCAATAACCAGTCTATGGCGCCGGTTGCCATGGGAGTTATTATTTTTATTGCAGTCTGCGCCTTTGGAAAAAATCAGCCGCACCGGTCATTTATGCATTCGATCATGGCTATGGCCATTTTAACTGCAGCCATATCCATGGTGTCCGTGAAGCTGGTCCTTTATTTTGTGGTTGGATTCGTATCACATCTGGTGCTGGACTGCTTTAACCGGAAACGGGTACGGATCCTGTATCCGCTGCCGGGCGGCATTGCGCTGGATTTCTGTAAGGCAGGAGGCTTTGTGGATTCCCTGCTTTTTAAGCTTGGATCTGTAGCTGTGATCTTTGAGATCGTATATCTGGCTGTGCAGATGGGAGAGAACTGGAAGCTTTTTCGAATGTAGAGGATGTTTTATTTACCGATTACGGATAATTTTATATGGGGCAGATATTGTTAAGCCAAAAAAGGAGCAGATTTTCCAAATACGGAAGATCTGCTCTTTTTAACCGAATCAAGGGAGTTCCCTGTTTCAATTACGAATATCCGCCTGACGGTTTATAAGTGTGATCATTTATTCTTTCTGATCCTGCAGGCGCATGCTGTGTAAAGTACGTCTGTGGAAGAGTTCAGTGCTGTCTCACAGGAATCCTGGATCACGCCTACGATGAAACCGACACCAACTACCTGCATGGCAACATCATTGGGGATTCCGAAAAGGCTGCAGGCCATCGGGATCAGAAGAAGAGAACCGCCGGCAACTCCGGAAGCACCAGCCGCACTTGCAGCAGCCAGGATGCAGAGGATCAGAGCGGTCGGGAAGTCTACGCTGATACCGAGTGTATGTGCAGCTGCCAGAGCCATGATGGAAATGGTGATCGCTGCACCACCCATGTTGATGGTCGCACCAAGAGGGATGGAGATGGAGTAGGTATCCTCATCAAGTCCGAGATCTTTGCACAGCTCCATGTTTACCGGAATGTTGGCGGCAGAGCTTCTTGTAAAGAAGGCTGTGATACCACTGTCCTTCAGGCAGCGCAGAACCAGCGGATACGGATTCTGGCGTGTGCAGATGAAAGTAATGATCGGGTTGATCACCAGTGCAACAAAGAGCATGGTTCCCACCAGTATACAGATCAGACGGCCATAGCTTAACAGTACGCCAAGCCCCTGCTCGGAGATGGTTGTGAAGATCAGGCCCATGATACCAAATGGAGCAAGGCTGATGATCCATCTTACGGCTGTGGAGGTTGCATCGGAAATGTTTTCGATGACAGTCTTGGTAGTTTCACTTGCGGCCTTCAGTGCGATACCGAAGATGATGGCCCATGCAAGGATACCGATATAGTTGGCGTTGACAAGTGCGTCAACCGGGTTGGAAACAATGTTCATCAGAAGGTTTTTGAGGACCTCTGCAACACCGCTTGGCGGAGTGACGTCGGAAGTATTTGTATTTTCGGAAAAAGTCAGCATGATCGGGAACAGGCGGCTGGAGATCACGGCTGCCAGTGCTGAGAGTATATTTCCCAGAAGATAAAGTACAACAACGAATTTCATGTTTGTTTTCTGGCCTTTTCCCATGTGGCACAGAGAGCTCATTACCAGGAAGAACACCAGAAGCGGAGCAATTCCACGAAGAGCACCGACGAACAGATCACCGAGAATGGAGATCACAGATGCCTGAGGGATCGCAAGTCCGAGAATGATACCAACGATCAGACCACAGATGATACGCTTGATCAGGTTGATGCTGTTCCATTTTTGAATCAGGTTTTTCATAACTAGTTTCCTCTTTCCTATTGTGTGAGTGTGCTAAAAAATGCTGAGCCGCAAAGCAACGATCCAGTGTAAAGGGCGGATCGTTCTAAGTGGTATTACTGCATCGCGTAAAAGCACAACAGGATAATTATATACAATTATGTCCGCCTTGTAAAGACAAATGTACATAAAACGCGAGAAAGATATAAAAAGCGCCAGATCAATGCTTCGTCTGGCGCTATATATTTGAAGTATCAGGTCCGAATTTTCCGGAAGCTTACAGCAAAGAACAGAACCTCCGCAAAGCCTGTAATTCCCCATGAGAAAATATACAGGAGATAAAGTGAGGAAATGGTCTGGAAGTGTGCAAACACCGTATAGAACCAGATGACACGGAATACACAGGATCCCAGAATGATGATGATGGTCGGTGGGATACTTTTTCCGATGCCACGGGAAGCGGCGATACTGCAATCCATAAAACAGCTGAAGGCATAGCTGAAGCCCATGATCCGGATCCTCTCCATGCCGGCATCGATGACTGCCGGTTCTGTGGCAAACAGTGACAGAAACTGCGGACCGAAAACAAGAAGCAGTCCACCAAGGATCGCGCCTGCGATGAAGGCATATGTAAGGCTGATCCCATAAGTCTTCAGCATACGTTTTTTATTTCCGGCACCCCAGTTCTGGCCGATGAAGCTTGCGCATGCAGTATAGAAGGCGAACATGACGTTGTAGATCAGAGAGTCTGCATTTGCAGCGGCAGCATTTCCGGAAACCGTGACTGCATCGAAGGAGTTGACGCCGGCCTGTACGAACAGATTTGCAATGGCAAAAATTCCGTTCTGCAGACCTGTGGGAATACCAAGAAGCAGTACTGCTTTACAGGCCTTTGGGTGAAGATGGAGCTTACGCAGGGATACCCTGCATTCGTCTTTTCTCCGGAGGAGGTGGATCATTACCAGAGCAGCGGATATATACAGGGCGATCGCGCTGGCAGTTGCCACACCTGCGGCGGCCATATGACAGACGATAACGAAAAACAGGTTCAGAAGAACGTTGATCACTCCGGCAATGGAAAGATAGATCAGCGGTCGCTTCGTATCGCCGCGGGCACTTAATACGCCGTTACCGAAATTGTATACAGCCATGGCCGGCATACCCAGAGCATAAATCTTCATATATAAAACAGCCTGGTCCATCAGCTCCGGTTTCGTATTCATCATGGACAGCATCTGTCCGGAAAACAGAAGACAGACGACACAGACCAGAAGTCCTGCGATGGCACAGAGAAGAAGAGATGTATGGATTGTTTCTTCGGTACCTTTTCTGTTTTCGGCACCAAGCTCGTGTGCTACACGAACATTGACTCCGGCGCCCATGCCGATCAGGATTCCGGTAAATAAAGTGACCAGCAGAGTTGTGGAACCCACAGCTCCAAGTGCCATGTAATCTGCAAATCGCCCCACAACCGCAACATCACTTAAATTAAAAAGAACCTCCAACACCTGGGACCCCATCAGGGGAAGGCTGAAAAGGAGGAGATTTTTCCAGAGAGAGCCGGAGGTCATCTCAATGGAATGCGTTTTCTTTTTTTCATTTTCACACATAGTTTACCTCATAAAAATTATAAAAAATTCCTTCATCCAAGGTATACAATACTATGTTGGAATAGGTTTGTAAAGAGGGGAAAATAGCTCTTTTACCAGGCGCAGAGGTTTGTTTTTATTTATGATTCTACATTGATTTCAGTACGAACAATGATATAATAAATGAGAGCAATAAGAAAGTATTTTCAGAGATATTGGAAATATAAAATACAGCAGACTAAGGAGGAACTCAATACAATGAAAATCGGAAATGATATTTATTATGTAGGAGTAAACGATCATCAGGTAGACCTGTTCGAGGGACAGTATGTAGTGCCAAACGGAATGTCCTATAATTCCTATGTGATCAAAGATGAGAAGATCGCAGTCATGGATACCGTAGATGCCAACTTCACAGAAGAGTGGATGGGAAAAGTAGCAGAAGTTCTGGATGGCGCGAAACCGGATTATCTTGTAGTTCAGCATATGGAGCCGGATCATGCAGCAAACATTGAGAATTTCATGAAAGCATACCCGGATACAACTGTTGTTGCCAACACAAAAACTTTCACCATGATGGAGAATTTCTTCCGTGGAATGGATCTGGAAGGAAAGAAACATATTGTAGCAAATGGTGACACTCTGACACTTGGAAAACACGTCCTTACCTTCGTATTTGCACCGATGGTTCACTGGCCGGAGGTCATGGTTACATATGACAGCACAGACAAGGTCCTGTTTTCTGCTGATGGCTTCGGCAAATTCGGAGCCTTTGATGTAGAAGAGGACTGGGACCGCGAAGCACGTCGCTACTATATCGGAATCGTCGGAAAATACGGTCCGCAGGTACAGAAGCTTCTCAAGGCAGCAGCAACTCTTGATATCCAGACCATCTGCCCGCTTCACGGACCGGTTCTTACTGAGAATCTTGGACATTATCTGGAGAAATATGATATCTGGTCTTCTTATAAAGTAGAGAGCGAAGGCGTAATGATCGCCTACACATCTGTATACGGACATACAAAGAAAGCAGCAGAGCTTCTTGCACAGAAGCTGGAAGAAAAGGGCTGCCCGAAGGTTGTTGTCTGCGATCTTGCAAGAGAAGACATGGCAGAGGCAGTGGAAGACGCTTTCCGCTACGGCAAGCTGGTACTGGCCAGCATTACATACAACGGAGAAGCCTTCCCGTTTATGCGTACATTCATCGAGAACCTGACAGAGCGTAATTACCAGAACCGCACCATCGGCCTCATTGAGAACGGAAGCTGGGCACCGACTGCAGCTAAAGTCATGAAAGGAATGTTCGAGAAGAGTAAAAATATCACATGGCTTGAGAACAATGTAAAGATCATGTCCTCCCTCAGCGATGAGAATGTGGCAGAGATCGATGCAATGGCAGAGGAGCTCTGCAAGTAATTTCTGAATGTCAGAACAGCTTATAAAAAATAAAGATATAACATAATAAAAAGACGTGGATCCGTAAGGCCACGTCTTTTTTATTTACCAAGTAACAGTTACATCCTCTTACACCACATAAATCCATAAGCCGGAAGCTCCACGTCCTTAAGCTCCAGTGTCTGGTCAGTGATCAGATCACGGAAGGTTCCTTCCTCCTGCATCCAGGCAGTTTTTTCGCTGTCACTGAAATTGAAGATTCCGATGAAACGTTCGTTTCCTTTCTGGCGGAGGATGCAGAGGATGCTGTCATCATGAACATCGTATGTATACACGTCACAGTCCTTATCAAAAACAGATTCCTGGCTGCGGATCTGCTCCATGCGGCTAAGAGTCTGGAAGATCTGTCCCTCAACGGAGGATTTGGAGTTTCTTTTTTCGGCAAGCTCCCACTGGAAAGCACCACGGTGGATATAGCGGGAATCTGCAGCCTTATCCGGATCCTCTTTATAGGAATAATCATTGAGACGTCCGATTTCATCGGAGCTGTAAAGCATCGGGATTCCGGACTGGGTAAGCATATATGCGTGAAGCATCAGATCCTCGCGGATACCCCTTTTCAGCTTCTCGTCATCTTTTTCAAAAAGAGCAGCCTCGATCCCGCACATGGAAGCAGTAGTTCCGCAGAAGCGGGCATCCTGAGTTACCGGGTCATCATTATAGAGCTCTCCGCGACTGTCGCTTCCCGGATACTTTCCTGTAAAGAAATCATTCAGGTAACGCTTATGGGATGGCTCATCCATGTCCCATTCTTTCAGGGTGGCGAAATCAAGTCCCCAGCCGATATCGTCATGGCAGCGGAGATAATTCAGGAAGGTGTACTGCTTCGGAAGGCTGTTTACAATATCCATTTGTTTTTTCAGAAGGCGGATATCACGAGTGGCAATGCTGTTCCAGGTTGTAGCCATGGTTGTTACATTGTAAAGCATATGGCATTCCGGCTTCTCTACGGTTCCGAAATAGGGAACAACCTTCTCCGGCTCCATAACGACCTCACCCAGAAGTACAACACTTGGGCAGACGATCTCGGCGATCATACGCATCATACGAACGATCGTATGCACCTGCTTCAGGTTACGGCAAGGAGTTCCCAGTTCCTTCCAGATATACGGAACCGCATCGATACGGATCACGTCCATTCCCTGGTTTGCAAGGAAGAGGAAGTTGTACATCATCTCATTGAAAACACGGGGATTGCCGTAGTTCAGATCCCACTGGTACGGATAAAAGGTAGTCATGACATAGTGACCGATATCCGGAAGCCAGGTAAAGTTCCCCGGAGCAGTGGTTGGGAATACCTGTGGTACGGTCTTTTCGTACTCATCCGGGATTTCACGGTTGTTGTAGAAGAAGTAGCGGCTCATATATTCGCCGTCACCCTGGCGTGCTTTTTTGGCCCACTCATGATCCTCGGAGGTGTGGTTCATAACAAAATCCATACACAGGTTCATCCCGTTTTTGTGGCATTTATCTGCAAGGGCAGCCAGATCCTTCATAGTACCAAGGTCCGGGCGGACTTTGCGGAAGTCGGCTACTGCGTAACCACCGTCGGAACGGCCCTTCGGGGTATCCAGGAACGGCATTAGATGAAGGCAGTTCACGTTGCATTCCTTAAGATATGGAAGCTTGGCAGAAACTCCCTTGATGTTGCCGGCAAAATTGTCAATATAGAGCATCATGCCAAGCATATCCTTCTGGCGGAACCAGTCCGGATTTTTTTCTCTTTCCAGGTCGCGGTTTTTGAGCGCGCGGCGGCGTGCTGTAAAATACTGGTACATCTGGTCGCAGAGCTCCGCAAACATATCGTCATTGTGATAAAGCTCTGTGTACAGCCATCGAAGCTCGTCGTGATGATGGTTTAAACGTTCCTGAAAAATTTCCTGATCTTTTTTCATGATTTCCTCCCTGAATAGATATTTATAGATGCCGGGAAACCTGTAAAATATTTCCCGGCGGTAATGGTTATCTGACATTTTTCCACAGAATTATAGCATGAAGTTTCCGGTACATGAATATACGGGTTGTTATGGAATATGGAAAAATGTTGTAAGTATTTTCAGTCTCCGGTTGTCTGCCGTCGTATCAGAACAGGAGTGATCTTTTTGTGGAGCGGTTTTTGAAGCGGTGCCGGTTTTCTTTTCTTCATTTCGTTCATCTGTTCCACAAGCAGTTCCATGGTAGTCTGTGCGATCACATCAATCTGCTGTCCAATAGTAGTGATCGGAATGATGGACTCCGCAGCAATGGGTGAATTATCGAATCCGATGATCTGATATTCATCCGGCAGACAGTTGTATTTCTGGAAGATCAGATTGAGAAATATATTTGCGTAAGTATCATTGGATAAAAATATGCCTTTTTTCTGACCGGAATATTTACTGTCAATATCTTGAAAGATCACACGCATCTGTTCAAAAAGCTCCTGATAGGAATCACCGGAAACATTAAGGTTCAGTTCATAAGGAACATGATATTCCCGGCATGTTTCCTCAAAGGCACGGATACGGTCATAAGCCGGAATATTCTCAGGTACATGGACATTGATGTGGATCAGTACATCACACTGATTACGTATCAGCAGAGAAGTAGCCTGCATGCTGCCCATGTAATTGTCTGTTGTAACGCTGCATATATGTTCTGCTTCACGTTCAATGGCGATCACAGGAATATTATAGGAAGCCAGTTTTTCAGAGGAAAGAGTATGGCTGAGAACAATAAGTCCTTCAATCTTATAAGCCATCAGCTCGTCCAGATACTGCATTTCTTTCTCCGGGCCGCCATCACTGACAAAAACCAGAAATTTGTAATGATAGTCGGAGTAACTTCGAAGAAGCTGTGTCAGCATTTCGGAATAATAATGAAGATAAAGGTTCGGGACAATGATCCCTACAAATTCGCTTTTTCCATTGGCAAGAACCCTGGCAAGCTTGTTTTTTCTGTAGCCGAGCTCATCAAGGGCTTTTGCGATCTTTTCCTGATTTTCCAGGGTCAGAGAATCCGGATGATTGAAATATCTGGAGATCGTGGTCTTGGAAAAACCAGTGTATTCTGCAATATCGGCAAATGTTACCTGTTTTTTAGCCATAAAAAAATATTCTCCTTTTAACAGCAGAAAGTTATGATACGGAATGCAGATGTGATCATATAAGAGAAAGCTGCAGACCGTACAGGATGATTGGATTGATATAATAAGTATAACAATACAGACGTTAAATAGCAATAAAAAAATAACCAGTTAAGTTACCGGTAACTTTTCTTGAATAAATTAACAAAAAAGGTTGACAGAAGCTATGTCATATAGTAGTATCAAATTATAAAGTAACCGGTTACTTTACCGGTTACTAAACAAGAACGAAAGAACAAAAAAGGGAGGAAAAGAGAATGAAAAAAGGTTCTGCGAAAGCTGTTCCGGCAGGAAAAAGAACTGCTGCAGAAAAGCTTCAGTATGTGAAAAAGAACTGGCAGCTGTATGTGTTTTTTCTGCTGCCTGCACTTCTTCTGACGATCATCTTCAAATACGTGCCCATGGGTGGCGTACTGATCGCTTTTGAGGACTACAATGTCATTGATGGTGTATTTGGAAGCAAATGGGTAGGACTGGAATACTTCCGGAGATTTCTGGCATCACCGGATTTTATGAATTATCTTGTGAACACTCTGAAACTGAGTATTTACGGACTGCTGTGGGGATTTCCGATTCCGATCATCCTGGCACTTCTTCTGAATCAGATCAGGAGAGCCGGGATCAGGAAAAAAATTCAGCTTCTGATCTATGCGCCGAATTTTATTTCCGTTATCGTACTCTGTGGTATGGTTCGTATGTTTCTTTCACCGGTAGGTCCGCTGAATAAACTGATCGGTTCTGATGCCAACTGGATGACCATGCCGGCGGCGTTCCGTACGATCTACATAGCCAGCGGAATATGGCAGACAGCCGGATGGGCGTCCATTATGTATACAGCAGCACTTGCCAATGCAAGTAAGGATCTGGAAGAGGCAGCAGTGGTGGATGGAGCAAATATCCTGCAGCAGATCTGGTATGTACAGCTTCCGGCTATTAAAAACATCATTGTGATCCAGTTTATTCTTCAGGCCGGAAATATTATGAGTATTGGTTTTGAAAAAGCATATGCACTGCAGACAGATATGAACCTCCCTGCATCTGAGATTCTTTCTACTTATGTATACAGAATCGGTCTTCTGAATGGAGACTATGGATATTCTACAGCAGTGGGGCTGTTTAATTCAGTGATCAATGTAATTCTTTTGATCTTTGTAAACTGGGTAGTCAAGAAACTGAATGACGGAGAGGGATTATAGGAGGTGCTGTTATGGCAAAAGCAAAGAAAAAGAAATATTCGGCATCTGACAAAGCCATTTTAGGAATCGGATACGTACTTCTGGGTGCATTTGTACTTTCCATTCTGGTTCCGCTTTTATATGTTGTGATCGCATCCTTTATGGATCCGAATGTGCTGAACAGCCAGGGGATCAGCTTTGATGTGCGGAAGTGGACAATCGATGCGTACCGCAGAGTTCTTGAAAATAATATGATCTGGAGAGGCTTTGCAAACTCATTTTTTTATTCCCTGGTGTTTACCATTATTTCAGTTCTGGTAACTCTGCTGGCAGCATATCCAATGTCCAAGAAAGAATTTGTGGGAAGAAATTTCTTCAATGTTATTTTTCTCATTACCATGTTTTTCGGTGGAGGAATGATCCCGACTTTTATCCTGATCAATCAGCTGCATCTGGTAAATACAATCTGGGCAATCCTGCTTCCGGGTGCGTTTAATGTCTGGAACATGATCCTTGCCAGAACCTATTATCAGTCTATCCCCAAGGAACTCAGAGAGGCATCTGCCATTGACGGTGCCACGGAAATCGAGCATTTTTTCAAGATCATGATGCCGGTATGCAAACCGATCATCGCAGTGCTTGCACTGTGGTCCTTTGTAGGAATGTGGAACAGTTATTTTGACGCTATGATTTATTTGAATGATGCGAAACTGCAGCCATTGCAGCTGGTACTTCGTTCCATCCTTGTACAGAATACACCGCAGCCCGGAATGATCGCAGATATCCAGAGTACTGCACAGATGGCAAAGGTAGCGGAGCTTCTGAAATATGCTACGATCATTGTATCAAGTTTACCGCTTCTGATCATGTATCCATTCTTCCAGAAATATTTTGACCAGGGCATTATGGTTGGTTCTGTAAAAGGCTGATGACAGGAGGTTGATAATGATGAAAAAAAGAATGAAGGCATTATTGGCAATCGGGCTTTCTGCAATTATAATGGTATGCAGTGCCGGATGTGGAAATGGAAAAGAACACATGAAAGCAGAAACAGATCCGGATACCCCGGTGGAAGATGTGTCCTTTCCTCTGAAAGAAAAAGCAGAGCTGTCTTTTATTACCAGTGCACCTGCAACATCTACACAGGAACCTAATGAAAGAACGATCTTTGAAAGACTGGAAAAGCAGACCAATGTCCACATTGACTGGACCTGTTTTGTGTCGGATCAGTTTGATGACAAAAAAAATCTGGCGCTGGCACAGTTCGGAAATCTTCCGGATGGACTTTTTAACGCAGGGATGAGTGATTATGATCTTCTTCGTTATGCCAAACAGGGAATCATTATTCCGGTAGAAAATCTCATTGATAAATACATGCCGAATCTTAAGGCTGTATTTGAAAAATACCCGGAATACAGAACAATGTGTACAGCACCGGACGGACATATTTATTCTTTCCCATGGATCGAGCAGCTTGGTGCGGGGAAAGAAGCCATTCAGGCAATTGGAGATATTCCCTACATTAATAAAAAATGGCTGGATTATCTGAAGCTGGACGTTCCAACTACAACTGAGGAACTGGAACAGGTTCTGATCGCTTTCCGCGACAATGCAGATAAACTGGAAAAGAAATTCAACATTGAGGGTGGTGTGATCCCGATGTCCTTTATCATCAATAATGGTGATCAGGATCCTGCAATTCTCATCAACGGATTCGGAGAAGGATATGGTGACACCGGTGATCATTTTGCAGTAAAAGATGATGGAACCGTTATTTATACAACTGTACAGGAAGGCTATAAAGAAGGTATTCAGTGGCTCCATCAGCTGGTAGAAGAAAAGCTGGTGGATCCGGAGGCTTTTACCCAGGAATGGTCAACTTATGTCGCAAAAGGTAAGAACCACAGATATGGTCTGTGTTTTACCTGGGATATTGCAAATATTGATAACAATGAAGATTATGTAATGCTCCCGGCGCTGGCCGGTCCGGATGGTCTTGTAAATATCACAAGACAGAATAACAGTGAAACCAGTGGCTTTGACAGAGGACGCTGCGTTCTGACTACAAGCTGTCGGAATACGGCACTGGCAGCAGCATGGATCGATCAGATGTATGCACCGATCCAGTCTCCGCAGAATAACTGGGGTACTTACGGGGAAAAAGATTCATTTAATATCTTTGAGATGTCCGAGAATGCAGAAGGTGGCCAGATGCTGAAACATATGGATCTGGGAGATGCATCTCCGGTAGAGGTTCGTGAAGCACAGTCTGTAAACGGACCGTTGGCAATACTTAACGAGTATTACGATGTATATGTAACAGAGCCGGCAGATGCAAAATGGCGTCTCGACAATATGCATGAAACATATCTTAAGGATATGAAAAGTAAATATGTGTATCCGAATGTATTTATGAGTATTGATGATACCAATAAAGTATCTCAGTATGACACGGATATCAAGAAGTATGCGGAACAGAAAAAAGCAGACTGGATCCTGAATGGCGGCATCGATAAAGAATGGGATTCCTATCTGAAAAAGATGGAGCAGTATGGACTGTCTGATTATCTGGCAATCAAACAGAAATATTTTGACCAGTATCAGAAGTCTCTTAGTGAGACAGAGAAATAAAAACAGAAAAAGATACCGGTCAGAAACATAAAAAAGAAAGAGAGAGCAGAGTATGAGTGAAAAACTTGAAAAAGCACGTCTTTATGAAATAGAGGAAGCAAAAAATATCCCGCAGGAAGAGAAACCGGCCTTTCATGTATCTGCACCGGTTGGCTGGATCAATGATCCCAATGGATTTTCTGTTTTTAAAGGAAAGGTACATCTTTTTTACCAGTATCATCCTTACAGCCGTGACTGGGGCCCTATGCACTGGGGCCACAGTGTGACGGAGGATATGATCAGATGGGAGCAGCTTCCTACAGCGCTTGCACCGGATCAGGAATATGATCGAGAGGGATGCTTTTCCGGAAGTGCTATTGAAGCGGATGGAAAACAGGCTTTGATCTACACAGGAGTTACAACAGAAAAGCTGCCTGATGGAAAAGAAGAAGTCCGGCAGAATCAGTGCATTGCCTGGGGGGACGGAAAAGATTATGTAAAGGCAGAGAAAAATCCGGTAGTCACCGGGGATATGCTTCCGGAGAAATGCAGCAGAGTTGATTTCCGTGATCCGAAGATATGGGAAGATAACGGAACATACCATATGCTCGTAGGATGCCGCAGCGAAGAAATTCCTGGACAGGTAGTTCTGTTTTCCAGTAAAGATCTGAAAGAATGGAAATTTGAAACAATTCTTGCGGAGAACTCCACAGGAGAAATCGGTGTTATGTGGGAATGCCCCGATTTCTTTCCGCTCGGGGATAAACATGTGCTGATCTGTTCTCCGCAGCATATGCGGGCAAAAGGGTATGAGTTTCATAATGGACATAATTCCCTATATTTTACGGGAGATTATGACAGCGAAAAACATACATTTGAAAAAGACGCACCGGTAAGTCTGGACTACGGACTTGATTTTTATGCGCCGCAGACAACCCTTCTTCCAGATGGAAGAAGAGTGATGATCGCCTGGATGAAATCTTGGGATAGCTGTGTGATCAAGGAAAAGCAGAGATGGCAGGGAATGATGACTCTTCCGAGAGAGCTGGAATATCGTGACGGAAAGATCTGGCAGATGCCGGTCCGGGAAATTGAGAATTATCGGAAAAACCGTTGTTGTTATGAGAATGTAAAAGTGGGTGAGAGCTTAAGCCTTGAAGGCGTCCGTGGCCGAATGATCGATCTGACTGTGGAACTGCAGAACGCAGATGGCATCATGGATGGAAGCAGGAACTCCGGAAATCCAAATCAGGAAGCATTGGATGTGTACAATGAATTCCGGATCGAGCTTGCACGCAATGAAGAATATACAACGGTCTTTACCTATGATCGAAAAAGACAGATACTGGAGATCGACAGAACCTGGAGCGGGGTGCAGCGTGATGTTGTATGTACAAGAAAGCTCCAGATCACAGATGACAGACAAAATCTGAAGCTGCGTTTTATCCTGGATCGAAGCTCCATAGAGCTTTTTATCAATGATGGAAGCAAAACTGCGACTACCGTGATCCCAACACCAGTGGAAGCAGATGAGATCCTGTTTCACAGTGACGGAAATGCTGTGATCCAGGTTGAGAAATATGATATTGTGTTGTAGAAGCCTCTCAAATATTGACAATTTCTCTATTTTTGTATAACATAGGGGAAGTTGCTTACGCCGGATCAGGAGTTATTCGTATCTCCTGATCCGGCATATATTTACAGGAGAGGAACACAGGAATGTTTTATCAGTTAAAAATCACAAGAAAAGGAACGAAACCGCCGGTATGGAGACGTTGTACTGTTGCGGCTGACGTTACATTTGCAAAGATGGCAGCCATGCTTGAAAAACTGGTTCAGTATCCGGCAGGCAGCCTATATGAGATTGAATTTTTTCAGAAAAAAGTACAGATCCGTGAGAACGGTGACGGAGAAGCAAAGAATAATTTCACATTATTAAATGCAGGCGAGACAGAGACTGCAGAGCTTATGGATTCCGAGAAATGGTTTACCTTCCGTCAGTATGGTGCGGATAAGGAAGCTCCGGAATACAGAGTTGATATTGAGAAGAAAGAAGAGGGAACAGCAGAAGCTCCTTCTATTATAAAAGAAGTAAAGGGTGAGGATGATCCGTACTGGACAGAGGCACCAGAGCTGGGATGCACTGCAGCAGTTGAAACTGAGGTGGAAACAGCCAAAGCATCGGAAGACATTGCTGCAACAGTAGCGGCAGTAGAGGCAGCAACCAGAGCTGCAAAAGCAGATGAGGCAGCCACAGGCAGCAGAAGAAATCCTACAGTAAAAGATTTCCTCATGTCCTATCGTAAAGAAGACCTTCTCAGCATTGCAGGTGAGCTTGGACTTCACTGCAAGGGAATGAATCAGGAAGAGATCGCCGCAAAGGTTGCCGCAGAGGTTCTTAAACCGGAGGTTATGAAAGCAAGCTTCCTCGTAGCAGACGATCAGGAGGTACTGGCTTTTGAGGCAGCTATTCAGAGAAAATGCTTCCATGTTGCAGAGGATGAGTGGAATACGTTAGAATGGCTGAACGATATGGGCTACCTTGTTTCCTACAGTGATGATTACGCAGAAGTTCCGGCAGAGGTTGCAGCTGTTTACGACCAGATTAACACACCGGAATTCCGGACACTTCGCAGTCAGGTAAACTGGCTGAAGGATTGTCTTGTCATGGTAAGCTATCTGTATGTATCTGCACCGGCGAAGACAGTATATGAGATGTTTAAGCAGAGAAAAGGCTTTGACATCGGATATGACAGGTTCATCGAGCTGTATCATACCATTCCGGAGAAGGCCTGCATCTGTGAGCTCGCGGAGGATCAGCTGATCCTGAAATCCGCACTGGTTAATAACATCTACAAGGATATCGAGAGACGTCAGGGTGGACGGAAATTCTATATTCCGTCCGTAGATGAGATCCTGGATTATTCCGAAAACGGTTATCCGACAAAATCTGCTTCTTACCAGAGACTGGGCAGATTCCTGCTGGACGAGATGAAGGTTTCTGATGCGGTGAAGGATCAGGTACTGTTCTTTATTTACAAAGAATGCTCCATGGATGGCAGAATGTCAGCAATCATGGAAAACCTGAACCAGAAGGGGATCCAGTTTAACGATGAGCAGCTTGAGAAATTTACAAAGCTGATCATGGAGGCAAACAATAACACAAGAATGCTGGAATTCCGCGGTTACACACCGAATGAGATCTCAGGAGCAGTATGGCCGTTTGCCACAGGCAAGCCGCACACTGCAATGCCGAACAGCTTTGTACCGACAGCAATGCCGATGCAGCCGGCATCTGCAAGAAAAATCTATCCCAACGATCCGTGTCCGTGCGGAAGCGGTAAGAAATATAAGAAGTGTTGCGGAAGAAGATAATTCTGCAGAAAATTTACCGTAATTCCGGAGTTGAAAGTTCCCATAGATCGTTGCGGAGCGACTGCGCTCATGAGTGAGCAGCGAACGCGGATATCTGGTCCGATTTATCGTTTGATGCAGTATCTCCGGAAATACCATACAAATTAATATAAGACAGTTCGTTTGTACCATCCTGTCTATAAATAAAACCAGGGCTGAAGAAGATGTGAGAATCAGGGCAGACTCGTGGCGGGTCTGCCCTTTTTTTACTTTAACTGGATCAAGGCCGGGAATCCCGGCTTTTTTTATTTATGGAAATATTCGGGTGGTGTGACAGATCCAGAAGGAGGAAAAATTTATGTATCAGTTAAAAACAGAAGCAGATTTCGATTCGGCACACTTTCTGTCCGGTTACACCGGCAAATGTTCCAACATCCATGGCCATCGCTGGCATGTGGAGATTGAGATCGAAAGCCGGAAGCTGGAGAAAAACGGCCAGGGGCGAGGGATGCTGGTAGACTTCGGAGATCTGAAAAAGGATCTTCGGGAGCTGGCAGATTCCATGGATCACACGCTGATCTATGAAGAAAATACATTACGTCCGAAAACGCTGGAAGCACTGGATGAGGAAGGCTTTCATCTGGTGAAGGTTCCCTTTCGCCCTACAGCAGAGAATTTTTCAGAGTATTTTTTCAGGAAAATGGAAGAAAAGGGCTATCCTGTAAAAAGAGCTGTTGTTTACGAAACACCAAATAACTGTGCAGCTTACCGGGAAACGGAAGAAGAAACGGAGGCGGTATGGCTATGAGGACCTATCAGGTTGTAGAGAAATTTGTCAGCATCAACGGAGAGGGCAGACGGGCAGGAGAGCTTGCCGCTTTTATCCGGTTTAAGGGCTGCAATCTTCAATGCAGCTATTGTGATACCAGCTGGGCAAATGAGCCGGGATGTGAGAGTGAAAGGCTGACAGAAGAAGAGATCCTTTCCTGGATCCGTGAAACAGGCGTAAAAAATGTGACACTTACAGGCGGGGAACCACTTTTGCGGAAAGGGATGGAGGAGCTGATCGAGGCAATCCTGGAGGATCCATCCCAGCGGGTGGAGATTGAGACCAATGGAAGCGTAGATCTGAAGCCTTATCATATATTAAAAAAACGTCCGTCCTTTACCATGGATTATAAAGCACCGGACAGCGGCATGGAAAAAGAGATGCTCCTTTCCAATCTGGAGCTTCTGGGCAGTGAGGATACGCTGAAATTCGTGGTCAGCAGCCGCAGAGATATGGAAAAAGCCCTGGAAATCCTGGAAAAGTACAGGCTGGTCGGAAAAACGGCAGTTTATTTCAGCCCTGTTTTCGGCAGGATCCAGCCGGTGGAGATCGTGGATTTCCTTATGGAAAAAAAGCTCAACGATGTAAAGCTTCAGATCCAGCTTCATAAGGTGATCTGGGACCCGCAGAAACGGGGAGTATGACAGGAAAACATATCACAATATAACAAGAAATACCGCAGAAAAGGAGAACGCTATGAAAGCACTTGTACTTGCAAGCGGCGGTGTGGATTCCACCACCTGCCTGGGGCTTGCCGTAAACAAATATGGAAAAGAGAATGTAATTGCATTAACAGTAGCTTACGGACAGAAGCACACAAAAGAAATTGAGGCTGCCAGAAAAACAGCAGAATATTACGGAGTGGAGCATCTTTATCTGGATCTGGAGCCGATCTTCCGGTACAGTGACTGCTCGCTGCTGAAGCATTCAGACAGAGAGATCCCGCACGAAAGCTATGCAGAGCAGCTGAAGGAAACCGATGGCTCACCGGTTTCAACCTATGTGCCGTTCCGGAACGGATTGTTTCTTTCCTCGGCAGCAAGCATTGCGCTGTCAAAAAACTGCAGTGTGATCTATTACGGAGCACATGCGGATGATGCAGCCGGAAATGCATATCCGGACTGCAGCAGTGCGTTTCACAATGCAATCAACGAGGCGATCTATCAGGGAAGCGGCGGCCAGCTGAAGGTTGAGGCGCCTTTTGTCAGCTGCACAAAGGCAGAGGTCGTAAAAACCGGCCTGGAGCTGAATGTTCCTTATGAACTGACCTGGAGCTGTTACGAAGGCGGCGAAAAGCCCTGCGGTGTGTGTGGAACCTGTATTGACAGAGCAGAGGCATTCCGGCTCAATGGAGTGAAGGATCCGGCACTTGACAGATAGATTGGATTATAAATATCCGTTTGACCATAGAAAGGAAAAAAATATGAGCAGAGAAAACCTGGAAAAAGAAGGGATCACCCTTCTCGGAAATCAGAAAGTAAAATATCCGGACAATTATGCTCCGGAGGTACTGGAAACATTTTTGAACAAGCACCCGGACAACGATTACTTTGTAAAATTTAACTGCCCGGAATTTACAAGCCTTTGTCCCATTACCGGACAGCCGGATTTCGCGACGATCACGATATCCTACGTACCCGGTGAAAAAATGGTGGAGAGCAAATCTCTGAAGCTGTATCTTTTCAGCTTCCGCAATCACGGAGATTTTCATGAGGATTGCGTGAACATCATTATGAAGGATCTGATCCGTCTCATGGATCCGAAATACATTGAGGTCTGGGGAAAATTTACGCCGAGAGGCGGCATTTCCATTGATCCATACTGCAATTACGGAAAAGCCGGAACCAGATGGGAGGAGATTGCCTGGAAACGCCTTGCAGAGCATGACATGTACCCGGAAAAGATCGATAACCGGTAGAAAAACTAAAAGTCCCTGTTTTCACTGCGAAAAGCAATGAAAGCAGGGGCTTTTTGTTTAGGTGCCTGACAGCGCAGGTTTATCTTTATGACAGCCGGATGCACTCCGATTCTGTGCCAAACAGATCAGCGATCACATCGTGCACGGTTTCGATCTTATCTGCCATATAGGCCTTTGCTCCGCAGAACAGCAGGCCGTTTTCCACGTCGCCCTTTACGGCGGCGATCAGCTTGTCTGTAATGCAGTAAGGGATCTCGCCGGGGGAACATTTGGCAAGGCAGCGGTGGCAGGGACTGTGCGGGATCTTTTCTCCGGCCATGACGTGCTGCATGAAGGGATTCATAATGGCACGTCCCGGCATACCTACCGGACTTTTTACAATGGCAATGTCGTCCTTTGCGGCGTGAATCAGGGATTCTTTCAGCCGGATGTCTGCGTCACATTCTTCCGTTGGGATAAAACGGGTGGCGACCTGAACGCCGTCCACACCAAGATCAAGGACATGCTTTACATCCTCGTGCGTGGCGATGCCGCCGGCAGCTACTACAGGGATTTCCGTGCCGAATTTTGCGGCATAGCTTTTTACAGTCTGGACGATCTTTCGGATCTCATTGTCGTAGGCTTCCGGTGTATAGGAATCCAGCTCTTCCTTGTGGAAGCCCAGATGACCGCCTGCCTGGGGCCCTTCGATCACCACAAGGTCTGCAGTGCGCTTGTACTTTCTTTCCCAGTATTTCAGGATAACCTTTGCAGATTTGTCCGTTGAGACGATGGGGGCAATCTTTGTTTTGCTTCCGCTGACAAGAGCAGGGAGCTCTGTAGGAAGTCCTGCACCGGAGATGATCAGGTCAGCGCCGGCATGGACAGCGGCTTTTACATGAGATGCGTACTCCTTCAGTGCAACCATGATGTTGTAGCCGATGATACCGTCAGGAGAAATCCTGCGTGCTTTTTTCATCTCGGACAGGATAGCCCGCTGGTTGGCTTCTTCGGTATTCCGGTCGAAATCCTTTTCCCGGTAGCCGATCTGAGCGGTGGAAATGATTCCAATCCCGCCTTCCTTTGCAACGGTGCCTGCCAGACGGCCAAGGCTGATACCAACGCCCATTCCACCCTGGATCAGGGGAAATCTCGTAAGTTTATCACCGATTTTAAAATTCTTCATAATGATCAGATCCTCACATTCATTTGCTTTCGTTAAATAATTTTAGTATAAAATAGTTTTATCATCAAAGTATATCATAACAGGGGAATTTGTCAATGTAAATGTCGGTGAATCAGGGAAGTCCTCTGCTTCAATTGCGAATAGCTGTTTGACCAGATTTTGTTAAAATCCACTTTGTTGACAGAACAGAAAATATCAGGCAAATTCACAGTGATATCAGCTTTACAGAAAACTGTAAAGTGAATTAGAGGAAAAGGGAGGAACAGGTATGCGAAAAAAGACGAGTACCATCATGGCCTGGCTGCTTGCGGCGTCCGTGACAGTCACATCTCTGTCAGCGGGAACCGTGACGGCCTATGCACAGGAGGAAATGCCGCTGGCGGAAGCCGGAACCGTGACAGAGAGTGCGGAAGAGTTTGGCGACAGCAGTGACAGCATTGCAGATATTGCGGAAGAGGGCAATATTGAAGCTAAAGAAAAGGGTGAGCTGACAGCATTATGCTGTGTAGTTTCACCCTTTTTATGTGTGATGAAATTTTTAAACTGTAAAGCAGTAGGCTGTGTCCGGAATCCCTCTGGCAAAATCAGAATTTAAACAGATTCAGACCGATTTCCTGATTGAACTCACGGCCGATCTCTCCGTCGATTACCTGGATTTGGATCTCGGCAGTAGCGCTGATGATGGCACGGTTCAGATGACCGCCGTGTACATGGCCTTCCTCGTCACCGGCTGCGATATGGAGATGAAGATAAACGTCACCGTCTTTGCGGGTAACGGTACCGGTAAGTGATACGATCTCAAACGCTCCCTGGAACTGAATAGAGTGGTATTCCTTTGTCACTGTGTTGTATACGCCTGCAGTGAAATCATTGATGGCGCCAAGGCCTGTGACCTGTGCAAGGCGGATATTCTCTTTTTTTGCAACCTTGCCGATCTCCTCCAGGATCTCTTCCTTCGGATCAAGACGAAGATAGATCGTGTTTCCGAAACGTCTGTATTCCATGATAAAAACCTCCCTTTGTGTGATATTTGCCATAAACAGCGGCGGATGTTTTTATCCGCTTGTCAATAAGTATAATACATTTTATTTTTTTTCGGAAGACATGGGAAAGAGAATGTCGGAGTCTCATGCCTGTGCGAGAGATTTTTTTTGACGTCTGCTCTTAGCATTGGAGGCAGGCGGGGATACGTTTGAGGTTTCGTTAGGTGGATGTGGTCGAGGGACGCCAGAGGAAGGAGGCATTGGCCCGGGAGTGGATGTAGTTGGGGGTGTTTTTGAGGTTTTGTTAGGTGGATGTGGTTGAGGGATGCCAGAGGAAGGTGGCATCGCACCGGGAGTGGATGCAGTCGGGGATGTTTTTGAGGTTTTGAGAGGTGGATGTGGTTGAGGGACGCCAGAGGAAGGTGGCATCGCTCCGGGAGTGGA
>NZ_QUJX01000023.1:0-27743 GCF_003480785.1 Ruminococcus sp. AM26-12LB
AGGGCTTGACCAAGAAACGCAGGTTAAGAATTGATTCAAAGAGTTTGATTAACGATCAACAAGCATGTATGTAGTTTTGAGAGTACAATGTAAAAGAATTTGTGGCCAACAGCCACTTTTTCTTGTATATAGGGGATTGGTCAAATGGTATGATAGGGGTCTCCAAAACCTTTGGTGGGAGTTCGATTCTCTCATCCCCTGCTCCTTAGGAGCCTGAAAGCCTTTAAAATCAAGGCATTCAGGCTCTTTTGTTTTGTCCAAAAAGGGCAGGGTACCAAAGTTGGTACCCTGCCAAAATCCAGACAAAAAGGAGGTTGCACGTCAAAGATTTCTTCCCCCGGTATGATTGCAAATTAGAACATTTTGAGCAAGAGATGGAAATGAATTACGATGAATTTGTGTCATATTTATTAAAGAAATATGGATCAGCTAAATATGATTATTTTACAAATGCTACTTGTAAAACTAAAAGTAAGCGAATTTCAAGAACTAAAGAAGGGTTATTTTGTCATCATATAGATGAAGATAAAGGCTATATGCTTTCGCATACAGGATGTGCATTAAAACAACCGTTTGAGTACCAAAAAGCAGAACGTCTAGTTTATTGCAATTATATTGAGCATTTATTACTTCATATATTGATTGGAAAAAACGCTTTTTGGTCTAAACATCAAAAGTTAATTGCACCTAAACAATTTTCTTATTTCATTGTTCCTGGTGTTTCTTATATTTGTTCAGAAATAAATTTATTGTATGACCAAAATGGAAGTTCTGTAGAATGGAGAAATAGATGTTTTAAAGAAATAGAAAACAATTTTGAAGATTATATTTACATATTAAATTCATTTATTCAATATATAGTGGACAATTATTCTGGAAATATAAATCAAAAAGAAATTATGGTGGGACAACATCTTATCCACAAAGAGCTGGGAGAAGGTATCATTACTGATATAGATGGTGAAGAAATATTTTCGAAAGTGACTATTCAATTTGCAAATTGTAAGAAGGTCATTTATAGAGATTGGATTGATAAAGGAGATTATCATAAGGAAATAAGGAACATTAAAGAGAACCTTGCTTCCGATACATATAGTAATGTGATAATAAAATCTGTATATAATCGTTTAGTAGTAGAGTGAGGTTAAGAAACAAGGCGAAGCCGATACGCCGTAGGGCAGTTTTTGACGGAGCGTTTATAGATCGCTAACAAAAATTTATTAAGGAGTGTTGATATGTGTCAGGCTGTACAGGAAATGTGTGATGATGCAAGAGCAGAAGGCAGAACACAGGGGGTACAGAGGATGAAAGTATTGGGCTTCAGAAACAGGCGCTGCTTACCGCACAGAAAATGCTCAAAGACAGCAGATTTACACTGGAAGATATCTCTAATTTTTCCGGATTGCCGCTGGATGAGGTAAAGAAATTACAAATGAAATAACATTCTTAGAATTATGTAAACAAAACCAGGGGATTGCCAATCGGCAATCCCCTGAATCATTACTATATATATTATGCTTCTGTCTCAGCTTCAGCGTCCTCATCCTCTTCCGGAGCTGCCTCATACTCACCGATATGAACAACAACTGCATCCTCAGGAGTGATGAAGTGGACGTGTTTGCCTTCCGGGATCGGGAGGTCTTTTACATGGATATCACGGACGTCTGCAGGATAGCCGTTGAAGTCGATGACGATGGTGTCAAGAAGGTTGGACGGATCTGCTTTGTAGTGGATCTCTTCCATCTCCTGCTCAACGATACCCTGAACCATGTCGGTGTGCTCCAGTTTGACAGCGACTGTTGTGGAAACCTTCTCACCGGCTACCAGTGCCTGGAAATCCAGAGCCATCAGCTGTTTTTCAATTGGATTATAGTCAATGTTCTTTACCAGGGCATCAACTTTTTCGCCTTCGATGTCCAGGTAAACCTGTGTACCTTCTTTATTTGCTTTAATGAATTTGGCTGCCTCGGCACCGTCAAACTGAAGTGCTACAGGCTCTTTCATTTCTTTTCCACTAAGAATTCCTGTGACGTAACCCTCACGTCTTAATTTTTTAGCTTTTACATTCGGGTTTCTTTTCTCTGCTTTCAATGTGATCATGTCAAATTCCTCCTCCTGATGCATGGATTCCGGTAATGTTGCTGTTCGCGCTGTTCGCAGTAACACGAATTCTGCATTTCTTTTCTGACTGGGATTATTATAGCACTTCTCGGACGAGGTGGCTAACAAAAAGTTAGAAAATTTAAGAACAATATTTTGTATTGTTTGACTTATATACAAAACTTCAAGGGTAAAATTAGACAAAAACAAAGCATATATTTGAGATTTTACAGAAAAAATTAAAACAACATAAAAAATTGCACAAATCAAGTGATCATAAAAGCCTGAAAGTTGTCATTTATCTGGAAGAGAGGCAAGTATTAAATATGAATATTCTATTTTTATTTGATTCAGATATGCGAGGAGACGGGAAATATCCATATTGCTGACATATTGGAGAGAGCTGTTGTGATCAATGTAATAAAAATTGGAAGATATGATGCAGGACAGAGATGACGGCGAAAGAAGGTGGCAACATAACGCGATGGGTATTTTACTCTGGAGAAAGAATTTAACGGAATTGCATATAATTTCTGAAACAATTTAACATACAATTCACAAATCTTTATCTCAACCACGATATCTGAACAGCCGGAAAAATCCTATACTACAAACTATGTGAGCGAGAGAAGAGAAAGGAGATAAGTAATGTCAGAAATTGCACTCAGAAATGTATGTAAGCAATTTGATTCGGAGCATTACGGTGTGAAGGATTTTAATCTTGATATACATGATAAAGAGTTTGTGATCTTTGTAGGTCCGTCCGGATGTGGAAAATCCACCACTTTGCGTATCATCGCAGGCTTGGAGGAGATCACAGACGGTGAGCTGTGGATCGACGGTGAGCTTTCCAATTATCTGGAACCGAAGGAGAGGGGAATGTCCATGGTGTTCCAGAACTATGCCTTATATCCGAACATGACAGTTTATGGAAATATGGCATACGCCTTGAAGATCCGTAAGCTTCCGAAGGATGAGATCGACAGAAAGGTCCATGAGGTGGCAAAGATCCTGGAGATCGACCAGCTTCTTGACCGGAGGCCGGCGGCTCTTTCCGGCGGTCAGAAACAGCGAGTTGCCATTGGAAGTGCAATTATCCGGAAGCCGAAAGCCTTTCTCATGGATGAGCCCCTTTCCAACCTGGATGCAAAGCTCCGTGCTCAGATGCGTGTGGAGCTTGTGAAATTACATAAACAGCTGGACACCACCATTATTTATGTAACGCACGACCAGACAGAGGCCATGACTCTTGGGACTAAGATCGTGGTCATGAAGGATGGTCTGATCCAGCAGGTGGGAGCACCTCAGAGTATTTATGACAATCCGGTAAATCTTTTCGTGGCAGGCTTCCTTGGTTCTCCGTCCATGAACTTTTTCCGGTGTACGGTAAAAGCAGAAGAAAATAATCGCACGGCCCTTCTTCTGGATGATGCCAAAACTGTGAAAAAGGTTTATCTGGACGGAACCAGAGGAAAACAGATCGCAGACAGATATAACGGCAGACACGTGATCCTTGGAATCCGTCCGGAGGATATCTACGAGTTTGATGAGGCGAAAAAGCTTGGTATTGAAAATGAAAGCGTAGATGTAGATGAGCCTGTAGTAAACCGCGAGATGCTGGGAGCGGAAGTGATCCTCTATTTTGATGAGCAGGGCAAAACCCTGGCAGTCCGCTTAAGTCCGGAAAATCAGACACAGGTAGGGGAGAAGGTTTCTCTGTATTTTGATATGGAGAAGGCCCATGTGTTTGATCCGGAGACAGAAGAAAATATTTTTGTGTCATGAATTTATGTCACGGAAGAGCTTGAGTACAGGCAGATCAGCCTGTAGATAGAATCTGATTATGCAAGGAGGAGAAATAGTTATGGAAAATAACAGCAAAAGCAAGATCACACCGTACTTATATCTGGTGCCTTGTATGCTTATTTTTGGAATTTTTCTGTTTTATCCGTTTGTGAAAACAATTTATTTAAGTCTTTACAAGACTAACAAGATGGGACAGGCAAAGCTGTACGTTGGTCTGGGAAACTATAAAGAACTGCTTCAGTCAGCATCCTTTATCAACAGTCTGAAGGTAACGCTGATCTTTGTGCTGATCGTTGTGGTCGGCGGCATGCTTCTTGGTCTGATCGCAGCAGTGCTTTGTAACAAGGCGTTTCCGGGAATCCGGGTGTTCAGTACATCCTATGCTCTGCCAATGGCTATCGCATCCAGCTCTGCAGCAATGATCTTCCAGATCATGCTCCACCCGGCAGTAGGTATTGTGAATAAGCTTACCGGCCTGGATATCAACTGGCTGAACGATCCGAACACGGCTCTGATCTGCGTAGCCATTCTTACTGCGTGGCTGAACAGCGGGATCAATTTTCTGTATTTTTCCGCAGGACTCGGAAATATTGATGAGACCATTTATGAGAGAGCTTCTGTGGATGGAGCCAGCAGTGTGCAGCAGTTTTTCAGCCTGACGCTTCCGGGACTTTCCCCGATCATGTTTTACACACTGGTGGTAAATATCATACAGGCCTTTCAGTCCTTTGGACAGATCAAGATCCTGACAGAGGGTGGTCCTAATGAGTCTACCAATGTTATTGTTTATTCCATTTACAGGGATGCGTTTTTTAACTACCGCTTCGGAAGTGCGGCAGCCCAGTCTGTTATCCTGTTTGTGATCATCATGATCATCACACTGATCATGTTCCGTATTGAGAAGAAGGGAGTGAATTACTGATGAGCCAGATGGAAAATATGGCAGTCCCGGCAGTGGGAAACATGTCAAAAGAGGAGCTTCTGGAGCTGAAAAAAGCTATGAATGCAAAGGCTCTTGCAAAGAGAAGGACAAGAACAGCGCTCCGTGTTACGGCAAATGTGGTGTTTGCAGTTCTGATCCTGCTTCCATTGCTTTATGCCATCAGTATTGCACTGATGCCTTCCAGTGAACTGTTTACTACAGAGTTGAATCTCTTTCCCAAGAATCCGACCTTTTCCAACTTTATCAATGCATTCCGCACCGTTCCACTTCTCCGATTCATATTGAATTCCTTTATCATGGCGGGATGCATTACCATCGGACAGATCATTACCTGTTCTCTTGCTGCTTTTGCGTTTTCTTTCCTGGAATTCAAAGGAAAAGGTATTCTCTTCATGGTTGTGATGGCAACCATGATGGTTCCGGGAGAGGCAACGATCATTTCCAACTACCTGACGGTATCAAGCTGGGGAATGCTGGATACTTATCAGGTACTGATCGTGCCTTACCTTACATCCGCAATGGGAATTTTCCTGTTCCGTCAGTTTTACATGACTTTCCCGATCTCACTGTATGAATCGGCAAAGCTTGACGGCTGCAGCAATCTGAAATTTATCGTAAGGATCCTGCTTCCGCTGACAAAATCCGCTATCGGCGCTATGGCAGTGTATACCTTTATCAACGCATGGAATATGTACATGTGGCCGCTGCTTGTAACAGGCTCCAACAATATGCGAACCGTTCAGATTGGTATCAGTATGCTGGATAGTGTGGATTCACAGTCTATCACCCTGATGATCGCAGGCGTTGTTATGATCATCATTCCGTCCATTTCCATCTTTATCGTTGGACAGAAGCAGCTGATCAGAGGAATGTTCTCGGGTGCAGTCAAGGGCTGATATCGGAGCAGGCAGCAACCCTGCAGCATCCTGCTGTAAGGGGAAAATATTGCAAAAAGATACTGCAAAGTCGTAAGACGGGCAGTTCATCTTATATAAAAAAATGAAAAAAGAGAAAATTTTTCAAGAGGAGAAAAAAGTTATGAAGAAAAAAATCATCGCAGCTTTCCTTACCACAGCAATGACTATCGGTTCTCTTTCCGGAGTAACTGTATTCGCCGCAGATGCCGGCACAGATGAAAAAGTGGAAATGGCAGATGCTTCCGATGTAGACGGAACTACCATTACCTTCTGGCATTCCATGGGTGGTGTCAATGGTGAGGCGATCGATACACTGGTAAAAAAATTTAACGATGAGAATGAATACGGAATTACGGTAGATGCTCAGTATCAGGGTGAATATGATGATTCCCTGAACAAGCTGAAAAGTGCACAGATCGGAAACATGGGTGCGGATCTTGTACAGGTATATGAGATCGGAACAAGATTCATGATCGATTCCGGATGGATCGTGCCTATGCAGCAGATGATCGACGCAGACAGCTACGATGTATCTGAGATCGAGCCGAACCTGGCTGCATACTACACCATCGACAATGAGCTGTACTCCATGCCATTCAACTCTTCCACACCGATCATGTATTACAACAAGGATATGTTTGATAAAGCAGGCATCACAGAAATTCCGGACAGCCTGGAGGGCATCGGTGAGATCGGACAGCATCTTCTGGACAGAGGCGGCGCAGGCGAGGTAATGTCTCTTGGAATCTACGGATGGTTCTTCGAGCAGTTTATCGGAAAGCAGGGCCTTGAGTATGCAAACAACGGAAACGGACGTAAAGAGGCTGCTACAGCTGTTGCTTTTGATGAGAACAGTGCTGCAAAAAATATCCTTACAGCATGGAAGGATCTTAACGACAAGGGCTTCGCACCGGTCGTAGGAAAAGGCGGCGATGCAGGTCTGGCAGATTTTTCTGCAGGAAAATCTGCGATCACTCTTGGCTCCACAGCTTCCCTAAAACAGATCCTTCAGGATGTAAACGGAAAATTTGAGGTTGGTACTGCATACTTCCCGAAGATCAAATCCAGTGACGAGGGCGGTGTTTCCATCGGAGGTGCATCTCTTTGGGCACTGAACAACAATGATCCGAAAAAGCTTCGTGCAACATGGGAGTTCGTAAAATTCCTGATCTCTTCGGAGTCTCAGGCTTACTGGAACGCACAGACCGGATATTTCCCTGTAACTGTAAAGTCTCAGGAAGAGCAGGTATTTAAGGATAATGTTGCAAAATATCCGCAGTTCCAGACAGCGATCGACCAGCTCCATGATTCTTCCGCCGACTATGTAGGCGCTCTGTTAAGTGTATTCCCGGAGGCAAGAGCTACCGTGGAATCCGAGATTGAAAGTATGCTCAACGGAAAAGAGGATGTGGATACAGCTGTGAAAAACATGGCAGATTCCATCAACAAATCCATCGAAGAGTATAACCTGGTGAATGAATAATTCGAAAAGGCGTGGAAACTGAAAAAGAAAAATAAATATATACAGCCAAAAATCCCCGGGTAAACTCCAGGGGATTTTTGCTATAGTCACGGAAAAAAACATCCTGACAGGAAAATATCAGGAGAAAAATCAGAGGAATCTCTGGACGTAAGAGTATATATTGGCTATAATGATGAAGTTAATATCTACTCCTCAGGAAGGAAGAAAAATCTGTGAATAGAAGTAAAAGAGAAGATTATAAGAGATTTGTGGTATTTTGTCTGGCAAGTCTGATCGTGATCGCACAGGCAGCGATCTTTGCTTATGTATGGTATGATTTTTACAGTGACCTGATCCTGAAGCCATTCTGGAGAAAGGGTAACTGGGTAATGATCCTGATCTATGCGCTGATCTATCTGATGTTTGCCAAGCTTTACGGAGGTCTGAAGGTAGGCTATCTGAAGCGTATCGATGTATTTTATTCATTGACGCTGGCAACGATCTGTACCAATGTTGTGACGTATTTTCAGATCACACTGATCAACAGATGGTTTATGTCGGCCAGACCGGTGATCGAAATGACCGGAGTCCAGATTGTTGTGACGGTACTGTGGATCTGGGGCTCCAGGTATATTTACTCCAGACTGTACGGAGCCAGAAGGCTGCTGGTGATCTACGGAGACCGTGATCCCGGTGATGTGATCCACAAGATGAACACCCGAAAGGATAAATACGATATCAGCGGTAAGGTTCATATCCGTGAGGGCGAAGAGAAGATCCATGCCATGATGGAAGATTATGAAGGCGTGATCATCTGGGATCTTCCGTCCCAGATCCGAAACAAGTATCTGAAATATTGTTTTTCTCATTCCATCCGTTGCTATATGAGCCCGAAGATTTCCGATATCATCCTGCTTGGAACAGACAGGATCCATCTGTTTGATACGCCGCTTCTGATGTGCAGGAATCAGGGACTTTCCATGGAGCAGCGTGCAGCCAAGAGAGTTCTGGATATCATTGTTTCCGGACTTGGGATCATCGTATCCTCACCCATCATGCTGATCATTGCCATTGCGGTGAAGGCTTATGACGGCGGTCCGGTATTTTATCTCCAGGATCGTCTTACCTATCAGGGAAAGGAATTCCGCATCCGGAAATTCCGAAGCATGTGTGTGGATTCCGAGAAGAACGGGGCGCGTCTTGCGTCCAAGCACGATTCCCGTATCACACCGGTAGGACATGTCCTGCGTAATCTGCATCTGGATGAGCTTCCCCAGCTGTTTAACGTGTTTATGGGTGATATGTCTCTTGTAGGTCCACGTCCGGAACGAGATGTGATCATGCAGGAATATGAGCAGGAAATCCCGGAATTCCACTATCGTCTTAAGGTAAAAGCCGGACTGACCGGTTATGCTCAGGTATATGGCAAATATAACACCACACCGTATGATAAGCTGAAGCTGGATCTGTTTTATATTGAAAATTATTCATTCCTTCTGGATATCAAGCTTCTGTTTATGACTGTAAAGATCTTTTTCCAGAAAGAAGTTTCCGAGGGCGTGGATGATAATCAGAAGAACGCTCTTAAGGATTCCGAAGACAAAAAATAAGTAACGAAACGAAATGCGTGTCAGGCTGCGGCAGATCATCCTGACGCGCATTTTGTGGATAGAGAGGACGGAGGTTGTTTTTATGGAAAAGCCGTTGGTTTCCGTAGTGATGCCCGTATATAACGGGGAAAGATATATTGGAAAAGCGATCGAATCAGCACTGGGACAGGAGGTTCCGGTAGAAGTGCTGGTCATTGATGACTGTTCTGCAGATGGCACAGAGCTTGCTGTAATGAAATATATGGACAGCGGAAAGATCCGTTATATCCGAAATGAACAGAATATGGGTGCTGCCCGTTCCAGAAACCGGGGCGTAAAGGAAGCCAGGGGAAAATATATCGCATTTCTGGATGCGGATGACTGGTGGGGAAAGGGCAAGCTGAAAGCCCAGACAGAGGTTATGGAACAGACCGGCTGTGCGATCTGCTCCACCGGAAGAGAGCTGATGACGCCGGATGGGCGCACTACCGGCAAATATATTCCGGTAAAGGAACGGATCACATACAGGGAGCTTCTGAAGCATAACAGCATCAACTGTTCTTCCGTATTGCTGCGCAGAGAAGATGCACTTGCGTTTCCAATGGAGCATGATGACAGCCATGAAGATTACATTACCTGGCTCCGGATATTGGGAAAGGGAGGATTTGCAGCAGGGATCAACAGACCTTACCTGAAATACCGGCTCAGTGAAGGGGGAAAATCCAGAAATAAGCTGAAGTCTGCGGCAATGACTTATCAGGTGTATCGGTATGTAGGATATGGTCCGCTGAAGAGTCTGTTTTTCTTTGTTTCCTATGCGCTCCACGGGATATGGAAATACCGTTGAAAAATTCTGGAAAAGGTGAATAATTCTGACATATATTAATTTTTTATTTCCAAATTCATAAATATATGTTATTATTTATTCATACTTTTATCAAATATTACAAGGTGGAAACAAATGAAACAGAGAACGGATAACCAGGGAGTGCCGTATTCTTACCTGGTCGATAACATTAAAGTAGTACTGATCTTTCTTGTCGTATTTAATCATCTGATCGCATTTCAGCTGGTCAAGGTGGACATGGTGGTGCGTTATGTATGGTATGGGATCACCATTTTTCACATGCCTGCTTTTATTTTTATATCCGGATATCTTTCCAAGAAGCCACAGGATGTACTGAAGAATGTGAAGAATCTGCTGATCCCTTATATTCTTGGATACAGTCTGACCTGGTATGCGTATATCTGGACCGGCAGAAGCATGGATTATGAGCTGCTCCGTCCGTCCGGAACAGTTATGTGGTATGTGCTGGCACTGTTTATCTACAGGCTGACTATCGAAGCACTTGGCAAGATACGTTTTATCGTGCCTCTGAGCATTATTTTTGCATTGTGGGCAGGAACAAGACCGGAATTTACGACTTATCTTTCAAGCTCCAGGATTGTTGTATTTTTTCCGTTTTTTGTGGCAGGCTATCTGTGGAAGAGTGATTACACAGACGTGGTCCGTAAATTCAAGGGTAAATGGATCCTGCTCCTGGTTTCAGCCCTGCTTTTGTATGCAGTTCCGAATTTTATGATCGCCAATGAGATCCCGGTAGATATTTTCCGTGGGAATCATACGTATCAGTTATCGGGAATGGATGATATCACAGGAATGCTGATCCGCCTTCTGATGTATCTGGTATCTTTTGTGCTGGTGCTGACGTTTCTAGCATTGATCCCGGATGTGAAGCTGCCGGTTACCTTTGTTGGAAGAAATACCATGGGGATTTATTTTTTCCATTATCCGATCATGATCGTACTCAACGGCCTGTTTCTTCTCAGCATCCCGCAGATGCTGAATGTCTGGGTGCTTTTCGGAGTATCCTGGGTGCTTGTGCTGATCCTTGGAAGCAAGCCGGTATCTTTCCTCTACGGAGGGGTACTGAACCTGCTTACATTTATTCTGTTCAAACGTGAGAGACAGGTGCAGGATGAAGGACTTGAGGATGAATATGATGAAGATGACCGTTATGAGATCATACTGAAAAGAAAGAAAGCCATTGAGGAGCTTGCGGCAACTCTGGACGAGGAGGATGCACGTAAGGTGAAGGACGATGTGGCGGCTGTACTGGAACATGAGACAGAAGAGACGGAAGAAATCCGTGACGAGGATTTCTTTGTAGATAAGGATCTTGAGATGGAGGAAGGCATGGATGATGCCGGAGCTCCACAGGAATTTGAGCAGCTCCAGGACCTGGATGATATATTAGAGATCACAGAACCGCAGGGGGAAATGGAAGTGCTTTTGAAAAATAAAGAAGAGAAAGCGCAGGATTAAATTAATAATGAAAAAAGTCATTACTTACGGTACCTTTGATCTGTTCCACCAGGGACATTACAATATTCTGAAAAGAGCCAGGGAGCTGGGGGATTATCTTGTTGTGGGTGTCACCAGTGAAAGCTATGATATCGAACGCGGCAAGCTGAATGTACAGGACAGCCTTTTGAAGCGTATCGAAAATGTCCGCAAGACTGGTTTTGCGGATGAGATCATTGTAGAGGAATATCAGGGGCAGAAGCTAAATGACATTACAAAATACAATATCGACCTTCTGGTAGTCGGTTCGGACTGGCGTGGCAAATTTGATTATCTGAAGAATTACTGTGAGGTCGTTTATCTGGAACGTACCAAAAATATTTCCAGTACCAAGCTCAGAAGTGAGGGTATGATCTACAGCATGGGCATTGTTACGGATGATACAGAGGACAACGAAATGGTGATGGAGTCCAAGTATGTCAGCGGACTGCATGTAGAAAGTGTGTATTCCGAGGACGTTTTTGTTGCGAGAGAATTCTGTGACAGATACGAACTTGACTCTTATGGTACAGATTACGGGCAGTTTCTGGAAGGATTGGATATCATTTATATCCGATCCGGTCTGAAAAACAGGGCAGATTATATCCGAAAGGCACTGGAATGTGATAAATATGTGATCAGTGACACGCCTATGGCTCTGGAGCCGGAAGAGATAAGAGAGTTGTTTGCACTGGCAAAGGCACATCAGGTTGTTCTGGTAGAGAAGCTTACCATGGTCTATCTGCGCGCGTTTACGCAGCTTGTCTGGCTGACACATGGAGCGCTTGTGGGAGATGTGGTAGCTGTAAAATGCGCGATTTCTCAGGATGATTTTGAGGGCGGAAAGAATTTCAGTGAAACAGTCAGCCAGGCGCTGTGTGCATGCATCAAGCTTCTCGGTAAGGATTACCTGGAGGTGAAGAGCAATGCGGTGAAAAGCAGTGACGGCTGCTTTATTTATGATATGATCACGATGAAGTATCTCCGGGCACTGGCGACCATTGAGATCGGAACAACGGTGGATGTGGAAAACGAGCTTGCGATCATCGGAACCAGGGGGCGTATCACCGTACCCGGTGACTGGTGGAATACCGGATATTTTGAAGCCAAAATAGAAGGTCAGGAATTCCTGAAACGCTACAGCTTTAATTTTGAGGGAAATGGTCTTCGCTATCTGCTTCAGGAGCTGGTCATCATGATCCGTGACAGACGGACAGAATGTACGAGATTTTTTTATGAAGAATCAGAAACTCTGGCTGAGCTTTTGAAAATAATTAATCAAAGAGGTTGACAGATGACAGAAAAACAGAAGCTTCTTTTGCAGCTCTTCCGGGAGGTTGACGCGATCTGCAAAAAGCATAATCTTAGATATGTAATGGCCGGAGGTACTCTGATCGGTGTTCTTCGAAATGAAGGCTTTATCCCATGGGACGATGATGTGGACATTTACATGCCCAAAAGTGACTGGGATAAATTTGTAGAAATATGTCAGAACGAGATGCCGCCGAACCGGGCGGTTTATTGTGCAGAAGTGGACCGTAATTATACCAACGGTTTTCCGCGCTACGGAAGTACGGATACCTGTGCGATCCACAAGCATCAGATCATAGGAGACGACAAGGCTGGTGAGATCATTGACGTACTGACTCTGGATCCCATTCCGGATGATGACCGTGAGTATGAGAAATACCGGGACCATATGATGATCTATACGGAACTTCTGAATATCAGCATGGTCGTGGGAGTCAGATGGGAAATTTCTCCCTGGCGGTATCTGTACTGGCTTTTCCGCTATACCTTCTGCGGAAAGGACAGAACCTTAAAGAAATTGGAGAAGATCATGTTTTCTTATAAAGAAGAGGAGTGCAGCCGCTATGCCATGCGATGGGGAGGCTGCCCGTTTCTTTTTGACAAGGATATGATGTTCCCTGTAAAATATATGGACTTCGAGGGCGAAAAGGTTATGATCCCTCACAGGACCAGCGATTATCTGATCTGGCATTACGGGGACGAATGGTCCTATATACCGCCTCATGGGGAAAGAGAATCTCATGAGTCTGTTGATGTTCCGGGCGCCAGCTATCAGGAGGTGCGGGATGAATATATGCCAAGGATCGACAAAAAACGTATCCGCAGACAGATGCTTTTCCGCAAATTCTACTGCCTTCTTATGGCAAAGGGAGACCATAAACAGGATGACAGACGAAGAAGGATCAAAGCCGGTGTTGTAGCCCGGGATGTGTCTGCCCGACTGATGAGATCCGAAAAAACAGCGGAGACCCTGCTGAAAGAGAGAAGATATGATGTGCTTGGTGAGATCTTTGAGGAGTATTACCGTGTACAGCTCAGCATGGAGTTTATCGGACGTGAGGATTTTAAGGGGATCCGTCCGTTCTATCATCCGGTCCTGATCCCGCTGGAGGATGAGGCTTTTCAGGCGGCCATGCTGACACTGATTTATCAGGAGCGTGTTTCCAAGGCATACCGTATGTACGAGGTACGTAAGAAAATGGATCATCTTACTCCGGAAATGGAGCAGACAGTGGAGGATATCCGACGTTTCCGAAAAGCAGCCAGCCACTATGAATTTAAAGAAATGCAGGAAGCAGAGGCGATTGTGGATGATCTTCTCAGAAAATATCCGGATGCTCCGGGATTCCTGAAATTTAAATGCCGGTTTGTGATGGAGCGCCTGGAAGGACCGCAGAATGCTTCAGAAGCGGAGAAATTTCTGTCTTACTGCCTGAGAGTATTTCCCCAGGATGGATATTTTATGAAATATAAGGGGGATCTTCTCTGGAAAAAGGGCCTCCGGAACGAAGCAATGGCAGAGTATCTGAAAGCCAGAGAATGCACCAATAACGGCATTGTGCAGCTGGAACTGGATAAATTCCTGAAAAAACAGAAGTCCCAGGCGATCCGGGACTGTCGGGATCTGCTTGGAAGCCAGAGAAGATCAGAAGCACTCTCTCTGATGGAGTTCTGGAGCAGACTGATGCCGGAGGATGAGGAGATCAGAGGCGCTCTTTATCTTGCGAAGGTATATTCCGTCCGTACAAAAGGGGAGCTGGAAGAGCTGGTGAGAGAGCTTTGCAAAGAACTGGGGATCACCGGTAATTCTCCAAGGGAGGGAACCCTTGAGGAGCCAGTGTACAAAGAGGCACTTACCTGTGCATGGCAGAGATTCGGCTATCCCAAAGCACTGGCAGAGGGCCGTACCAGGATCCTGTGCAGTGAGGAAGAGGGCGAGATGGAATATCTGGCAGAGGAGATCCGCAGCTTTCTGGTTCATAAGGAATGGCAGGGAGAGGTATACAAGCTTCTGGGAGATATCCGGAAGAAACAGGGGCGTACCCGGGAAGCCTTCGAAAATTATTTCCTGGCATTGGATCATGAGCCGCATCCCTATATAAAAAATGAGCTTTCCAGGATCTTCCTGGAGGATCTTTACGATGGAAGCCGGCGTACCGGATTTTTCGCAAAGAAGGCAGACGTGACAGAATTTCTGAACAGCTGGCTGGATAAGTATAAAAGTCAGGAGGAGCTTCAGGAGCTTCTGAAGCGGATCCTGTAATGACAGATCAACAGAAACGAGGCAGAGTGTATTGAACAGAGAACAGCAGAAAGTACTGGAACTTCTAAAAGAAATAGATACCATATGCAGAAAAAATAAGATCACATATTATCTTTCTCCGTATCTTACCCTCTGTGCGGTAACGGAGCGCCCTTTTCCCATGAATCCGGCAAGCAATGATATTTATATGAAGACCGGTGATATGGCCCGGTTTAAAAATATCTTTGATGAAGAACCAGAGCTGCGCAGAACTCTGGAATCTATGGAGAATAACAGCCGTTTCCCCGGATTTTTTCTGCGTTATACAGATAAAGATACATTGTTTTATAAGCTGGACGAGTATGGAAAATACAAACATCCGGGACTGGGGATCAATATCCTTCCGCTGCAGTGTGAATATGGCCCAAAGGGAAAATATCTCTGGAACCGTATGCGCGAAGAGGGATGGAAAAGAATCTACGGAAAAAAAGGCGAGTGGCGGAACCGGCGTGAGCTGGGATGTATCTGGATGGTGCGAGTCCTTTCTCTTTGCGGACGAGGCTGGCTGGCAAAGAGCATATTCCGGGATCTGCTCCGGCAGCCGCAGGATGGCGCAAAAACCTATGTACTCCGATATTTTGACCAGAATCTTTATTTTCCTGCGCATATTTTTGAAAATCCCGGGGAGGCAATGCTTGGAGGAGAATCCTTTATGGTCCCGGGAAACACAGACAGCTATCTCACCCGGGCCTACGGCAAAAATTATCGAAATAAGTCAATGGAAAACTATGTTCCCGGCTCGCTGGTGGTGTGCAGCACACTGATCCCATGCGAGGAATTTCTGCAGCAGTCAAAGGAACTGAAGAAATTTGCTTCTGTCAGGAAGAAAAGGGAAAAGCGCAGGCAGTTTGGAATGAATTACCGGGAATATCTTGCACAGTGCTGGGATTATGCAAAATTCTGCGGGGAAAAATATACCTGTGCACTGGCTTATCGCAAAAAGCTCAGCTATATCCGGAATCTCTTCAAAAATGAAGATTATGTGGAACTGGAAAAAGCATTTGCAGGATATACCAGGATGAATGATCGCTGCCTGAAATATGAAGAAGCATTTGAAACAGATCCGGAGGTTTTTGACCTGTATCTTAAGTATCTGGAAAAAACAGGAAGGATCTCGTATATGGAGAAGGTAAAAAAATATGTCTAAGGTCAAGCTTACAGATTATGTTGTGGAATTTTTGCAGAAAAAAGGGATTCATGATTTCTTTGGATACCAGGGAACCATGATCGCACATCTGGTAGATTCCATTGAGAAGAATCCCCATGTAAGAAGTCATTCCAGCTATCATGAGCAGGGAGCTGCTTTTGCCGCCTGTGGTTATGCTCAGGCAAAGAATGCCTGCGGCTGTGCCTATGCCACCAGTGGTCCGGGAGCTGCCAATCTGCTTTCCGGTGTGGCAGATGCGTATTTCGATTCTCTTCCGGTGATCTTTATCACCGGACAGCTGAATACCTATGAATATTCCGGTATTACAGGCCTTCGTCAGCAGGGCTTTCAGGAGATCGATATGGTTTCCATGGCAAAGCCGGTAACCAAGTACGCGGTGCAGGTCCGTGATCCGAAAAATATCGTTCGTGAACTGAATCTTGCATGGCAGATCGCCAATACAGATCGAAAGGGACCGGTTCTTATCGATCTTCCCATGAACGTGCAGAGAGGCGAGGTGGAAGATCCGGTTTATGATATGGAATTTTCCGAGGAAGAGATCGAGACAGCTGTATATGGAAAAAATGATCCGGAAAACGGGGCAGCCTTTTACAGGGATGCAGTTGCAAAGGCGGATTCTTCTGATGGAGCAGAGGCGGCAGAATATATTCTGGATAAGATCAGGACTGCAAAACGGCCGGTATTTATGATCGGTCACGGAGCTTCCGGAGAAGCAGAAAAAATGCTCACAGATCTGGCGCGTGCCCATCACATTCCGGTGATCACAAGCGTACTTGCCCGGTCCGCACTGAGCTTTGATGATCCTTTGAACTTCGGGTGCATCGGAGGTGCTTACGGACACCGGTATGCAAATATGATCGCCAATGCAAAAAGCGACCTTCTGCTCTGCTTTGGAATTTCCCTGTGTACCCGTCAGATTGGTACTAAGGTTCATGAGTTTGCGAAGAATGCTGAAATCATCCGTGTGGATATTGATCCTTATAATCTTCAAAGAGAGATCCATGAGGGAAGAGAAGGTGAGAAATGCTTTTGCGTCAGCGCAGAGACTGTGGTGCGTAAGCTGACAGAGCAGCAGGCACAGATCGGTTCCTATGAGGAATGGCTTGCTGTCTGCCAGAAGATCCGTAAGGAACTCTGGAAAGTGGACGATGAGACACCGCAGCGTTATCCGAACCGCATGATCGCATACTTGAGTGATCAGCTTTCCGATACCGGAGCGGTTGCTGTGGATGTGGGACAGCATATGGTATGGAGCTATCAGTCCTTCCACAATCAGCAGGGGCAGAAGACACTTTTTTCCGGCGGACATGGTGCTATGGGCTATGCACTTCCGGCGGCTATCGGAGCTTATTATGCTACCGGCAAGCCGGTGGCATGTATCTGCGGAGACGGAGCCTTCCAGATGAATATCCAGGAGCTGCAGTGGGTGAAGCGTGAGAATATCCCAGTGAAGATGATCGTAATGAATAATGAGGCTCTGGGAATGATCCGTCATCTTCAGAGAGATTATTTTGACTGTGTATATGCGGATACCTCCGATGGCAGCGGATTCTCGTCCTGCGATTTTACAGATGTGGCGCAGGCTTACGGAATTCCTGCAAAGCGCATCCAGGGAGAAGACGTGGAAAAATATGCCGGTGGATTCCTGGAGCAGAACGGACCGGAGCTTCTGGAGATCATGCTGGAGCATGGAACCTACGCATACCCGAAGACCTGTCTGGGTGAGCCGATCCACAATCAGCAGCCTTATATACCGAAACCGATATTTGATGAACTGATGGAGCTGTAAAATGGGAAAAATAACTGTGATCACAGGCGGTACCTCTGGAATCGGAAGAGGGATCGCCGAAAAGATCCTGGCAGAGTCAGCAAAAGCTGACAGGATCTTTGTAACATATGGACATGATGAGAAGAAGGCACTGTCGTTTCAGGAGAGCCTTCCTGAGGAAAAAAGATCTCAGGTGACTTTGATAAAGGCAGATATGTCTTCCTATGAAGAGATGATGGTTTTTGTGGAGGAGCTGAAAAAGCAGACAGACCATATTGACTGGCTTGTAAGCAATGCCGGCATCAGTACCTACGCAAAATATGAAGACTACAGCTTTGAGGAGTGGACACGGATCGTAAACACCAATCTTTCCGTACCTGTATTTATGGTAAAAGAGCTGAGATCCATGATGGTGGAGGGCGGCAGTGTGCTCTTTACCGGTTCCTATGCAGGACAGCAGGCGTATTCTTCCTCCCTTGTATATGGAGTCACCAAGGCAGCCATCCATTTTCTGACAAGATCCCTGGTAAAGGAATTTGAGCCAAAGGGCATCACAGTCAACGCTATTGCACCTGGCTTCATCGAAACTCCGTGGCACAGCGCTCGCACCCAGGAGAGCTACGACCGTATCAACCGGAAGATCGCACTCCACAGGTTTGGAACTGTGGAGGAAGTGGCGGATATGGCTTATGCAGTGCTGTCTAACGGATATATGAACGGCAGTGTGGTGGATATCCACGGTGGTTATGACTACTTTTAATAGAAGTTGAAAGTGTGCAGGAAGACAGAAGAAGACATGTTGTGCCTGCACATAAGGGTCTTCTTATTACTTTCTGTACAGGGCGACGTCCCGAAAACGAAATGCAGCGAAGCAGAATCGGGTTTGCGCACTTGAGACGTCCGTACGGAATCTGTGAAATTCTTTATATTTAAGCGAAAAAGGCTTGACTTGCACACCTGCTCTGTGATAAAATTGACGAGCGACATGGAAGTTAGGTCTTTTTTTTATGCCCGAAAATGACGACGGATATACGTTCCGGGCGGCATAGAAGACCATGCAAATGAAAACACTGGAGGTGGAAGTTGTGCGCGTTAAGATTACATTAGCATGCACCGAGTGCAAGCAGCGTAACTACAATATGACGAAGGAGAAAAAGAACCATCCTGAGAGAATGGAGACCAAGAAATATTGTAAGTTCTGTCATACACACACTCTGCACAAGGAAACAAAGTAATCACAGAGATTTGTGAGGTTATGCTATGGAAAAACAGAAATCTGAGGATAAGCCGCAGAAGAAAAGTTGGTTTCAGGGACTTCAGTCAGAATTTGAGAAGATTGTCTGGACAGACCGTCCCACACTGGCAAAGCAGACTGTTGTGGTCGTGATCATCACGATCATCCTGGCAGTGGTTATCAGTGTAATGGATTCCGGAATTCTGGAATTCATTAATTTCTTAATGAAGTAAGGACAAGGTGATTATATGTCAGAAGCAGCAAAATGGTACGTTGTCCATACCTATTCCGGGTATGAGAACAAGGTAAAAGCCAACATTGAAAAGACGATCGAGAACAGACACCTGGAAGACCAGATCCTGGAGGTACGTGTTCCGCTGCAGGATGTAGTGGAGATGAAGAACGGAACCTCAAGACAGGTTCAGAAAAAGATGTTTCCAGGCTATGTGCTTCTCAATATGGTGATGAATGACGATACCTGGTATGTTGTCCGTAATACCCGCGGTGTTACAGGATTCGTAGGACCGGGATCAAAGCCTGTGCCTCTTACAGAAGAGGAAATGATGCCGCTTGGTATCCAGAAACCGGATATCGAAGTGGACTTCGCAGAGGGCGACATGGTAGTCGTTACCGGTGGTGCATGGAAAGATACCGCAGGTGTGATCACAGGTATCAACATGCAGAAACAGACGGTAACGATCAATGTTGAGCTTTTCGGTCGTGAAACACCGGTAGAAATAAGTTTCACAGAAATCAAAAAAGCTGAGTAATTCAAAAACAAGGTAACAGCAAGTGGGAGGGACACACCCCCGCCAATACCACATAGGAGGTGCCGAAAATGGCAAAGAAAGTAACAGGATATATCAAATTACAGATTCCGGCTGGTAAAGCAACTCCAGCACCACCTGTAGGTCCGGCTCTTGGACAGCATGGTGTAAACATCGTACAGTTTACTAAGGAGTTCAACGCAAGAACAGCTGATCAGGGAGATCTTATCATCCCGGTTGTCATCACTGTTTACGCTGACAGAAGTTTCAGCTTCATAACCAAGACTCCGCCGGCAGCAGTTCTTCTTAAGAAAGCTGCAAACATCAAATCTGGTTCCGGTACACCGAACAAGACCAAAGTAGCTAAAGTTACTAAGGCACAGGTTCAGGAGATCGCTGAGCTGAAGATGAAAGACCTCAACGCAGCATCCATCGAGGCTGCTATGAGCATGATCGCCGGTACAGCAAGAAGTATGGGAATCGAAGTCGTAGACTAATAAATACCGAAGCTTAAGTTCGGGGTTCCCGTAGAAAAAGTGAAATTTTCAAGTGGGAGGGCTTTTCCCCGCAAATACCACAGGAGGTTATAGAAATGAAACGAGGAAAGAAATATGTGGAAGCTGCGAAAGCAGTAGACCGCGCAACATTATATGATGCACCAGAGGCTATCAGCCTTGTTAAAAAAGCAGCTGTAGCTAAGTTCGACGAGACCATCGAAGTTCACATCCGTACAGGCTGCGATGGACGTCACGCAGATCAGCAGATCCGTGGAGCAGTTGTTCTGCCACACGGAACAGGTAAAAAAGTTCGTGTACTTGTATTTGCTAAAGATGCTAAGGCAGAAGAGGCAAAGGCAGCAGGAGCAGACTTCGTAGGAGCTGAGGACCTCATTCCGAAGATCCAGAACGAGGGATGGCTTGACTTTGACGTTGTAGTTGCAACACCGGATATGATGGGCGTTGTAGGCCGTCTTGGTCGTGTACTTGGACCGAAAGGTTTAATGCCAAACCCGAAAGCTGGTACTGTAACAATGGACGTAACAAAAGCTGTTAACGACATTAAAGCAGGTAAGATCGAGTATCGTCTTGACAAATCCAACATCATCCATGTTCCGATCGGAAAGGCTTCCTTTACCGAGGAGCAGTTAAGCGACAACTTCCAGACGCTTATGGGAGCTATCACAAAGGCTAGACCTAGCACACTGAAAGGTCAGTATCTGAAGAGCGTTACAATCGCTCCGACAATGGGACCTGGTGTTAAGCTTAACCCGATTAAATTAGCTCAGTAATAAATTTTAAATACCCTGTACAGAGGAAACTTTGTATAGGGTATTTTTTTATACATTTATACACCTTGATTTTTGGGGGCAAAAATCCTACAATAAGGCACAAACAGAGTTGTAACAGACCGAAAGCTCATCAGAGTTTTTTCATATAGATTTTACAGAAGAAAATAATAATCATGTTAATATAAAAAAGATAGGGAAAACGTTTCTGTAAGTAAAACTTACAGATGAATTTGTCGGAACAGGGAGTATAAATTGAGATCAAAAAAGCGTAAAGCGAAGAAAATAAAAAAACAGGTAAACAAAATAAAAATGATACTCTGCCTGGTGGTAGAGGCTATCGTGATCCTGACACTTATAGTGATCATCGGCTGGAATAAAGGGGTAGGTGACTGGATGGAGTCTCTGCAGAGACCGGTTGTCCGTAAGCTTGAGATGAGCGGTATCAACAGTCCCTACGCAGTGCTGATGCAGGTAAAAGGCGGAAAGATCATCGGAAATATGAAGGGCGATGAGAAGATCTATCCGGCTTCCATGACGAAGATCATGACGGTGATCGTGGCTATTGAGAACCTGGATGATCTGGATCAGGAGATCACTCTGACCCAGGAAATGTTCCAGGGGCTTTATGAGCAGGATGCCACCCAGGCAGGCTTTCAGCCCGGTGAGACCGTGCGGGCCATCGACCTTCTTTATGGTGCCATGCTGCCATCCGGTGCGGAGTGTTGTATCGCACTGGCGGATACCGTAGGCGGTTCCAGGGATGGATTTGTGGAGCTGATGAATAAGAAGGCACAGAGGATTGGAATGAATGGTACACATTTCTGTGATACGACAGGGCTTCATGATCCGGATCATTACAGTACAGTGAGAGATATTGCGGTGCTGCTCAGGTATGCGCTTCGGAACGATACGTTCAGAGAAATAATTGAGAGTCCGCGGCATTCCACAGGAGTGACGAATATCCATCCCAGCGGGATCACATATTACAGTACCATGTTCAAAAATCTTTCTGACCCTTCCGTTACCGGCGGCAAGATCCTGGGCGGCAAGACAGGATATACCAGCGAGGCGGGTCTGTGTCTTGCAAGCTTTGCAGAGGTCTACGACAGGGAATACATACTGGTAACGGCAGGCGCATCGGGAAATACCGGAAGCCCACTCCATGTGGAGGATGCGGTGACGATCTATAACCGCCTTGGAAAGGCCATTGAGGCACAGATGACAGGCAGTGATGGATCGGAGTCTTGAAAAGATAAAGGGTAAATTTTGTGTATCGCGAAGCGTGTTACGGAGAACGGAGTGAACAGTAATATTTTTGGATAAATAAACACTGGCACAGAGGTGTATGCTGCTGTATTGGCAGCATAACGCTTCTGTGCCGTTTTTTGATTCTTCAAAATGAAATCGTATAGCGGGAACCTGCAATGTATTCACGGCTGATGTAAAGCGGTTTTCCATCAGGAGCTTCCATATAGGAATCCAGGATCAGCACGGGATCGCCGGAAGACAGACGCAAAGTTTTTGCCATATCCGGGGAGGCTGCAGTAACAGAAATGGTGCTGCGGCTGGATTCTGCGATCGTACAGCGGTAGGTGTTTTTGATATATTCAAAAAAAGAACCGTTTTCTACAGCGTTCGGATCAAAATCCGGGAAAAGCCGTGTGGGGAGCCAGGTGTGAACATCAATAACCGGAATACTGTCAGCCAGAAGAAGACGTTCCAGGAAAAAAACTTCCTCATCCGAAGTAAGCTGCAGAAAATCAGAGGTTACGCTGTTCGCAGTTTTTTTGCAGAAGGACAGTACGTGAGATTCCGGAATCCGGTCATTCTGACGGCAGGATTCGGAAAAACTCATATTTTTCTGGGATTCAAATTTCCGGAAGATCATGGGGGATTTTACAAAGGTTCCTTTTCCCTGATGCTTGATAAGATAGCCCTGTGTGCAAAGCTCCTCCACGGTACGTCGGACAGTGATCCGGCTGACATGGTAAAGATCGGCAAGCTCCGGCTCAGGAGGGATTTTTTCTCCGGGCTTATAAGTACCGTTTTTGATCTGCTGGGTGATGATATTCATAAGCTGCTTGTAAAGCGGCTGGATTGAATTTTTATTTAACATGAAAATATCCTTTCTGAGGTTGTTCATAAAAGATATTTTACTATAGTGCGGATGTATTTGTCCAGTAAGGGACAAACCTCTGCAGTGCGTCAGAAGGTATATTGGATGAATAATTAATCATAAATCATGAATATACTCTTTACTATAACGTTATAATATGTTATATTCTTCAAAAAGGTAAAATACAAAAGTACAAGAAGGAGAAATTCATCTGAAAATCTGAAAAAAACCTGTATTTTCAATGGATTCAGAGGATTCTCAGACGAATTTCCACGAAAACCGGAGGATGAAAATGGACGCAGTAAAAATCGTAAATAAGATCAACAAAGAGCATGGAACAATCAAAAATGTGTATTTTCTTGCATGCGGAGGATCTCTTGTGGATCTGTATCCGGGATATTATTTTGTCCGTGCGGAATCCGCAGTGATGGATGCACAGTGGATCCCTGCAAGAGAGTTTGCACTGACACCGCCGAAGAAGCTGGGAAAAGACAGTCTTCTGATCATCTGCTCCCACAGTGGCAAGACAAAGGAGTGTCTGGAGGCAGCAAAAACAGGAATGGATGCAGGTGCAGCTGTTGTTACAATGACACATGCGCCAGGTTCCCCATGTGATACCGATAAATGGATCTCCGTTGTATACGACTGGGCACCGGGGGTAAAGGAAGCAGAGAAGCCTCAGGGAATCGTACTTCGTATTCTTAATGAGCTGATGAAGGTACAGGAGCCGGGATATAAGCTTTACGATAAGATCGTGGAAGGCTTTGAAAAGATCGATAATGTTATTGCAGCTGCAGTGAAGGATCAGCAGAATGCAGCATGGCTTTTTGCAGAAAAATATTCAGAGGAACCGAACCTCTATATCATGGCATCGGGAGCCTCCTATTCTCAGGCATATGGCTTTGCGATCTGCTCACTTCAGGAAATGCAGTGGATGGACTGCGGTTATCTGAACAGTGCGGAATATTTCCATGGACCGTTTGAGGTAACGGATGAGGATCATCTTTATATCCTTATGATGAGCCGGGGCAGAAACCGTATGATGGATGCGCGTGTGCTGACTTTCCTTGAAAAATACGGAAAGAAATACGAAGTGATCGATGCGGATAAGCTTGGTATGGAAGCAATTGATGACAGCTGTGTGGAATATTTTACTCCGATGCTGTTCTACACCATGACGACCGTTTACCGTACCGCTCTCCAGGATAAACGCCGTCATCCGCTGGATATGAGAAGATATATGGGCGTTGTAGAGTACTAAAGGTGCTGCTGTGCCTGTGCACAGAGAAAGGGAAAATATGAGTAAATACAGTACAAAGCTTCTTGGCTTCGGAGACAATGTAGTGGATATCTATGATCATCTGAAAACCATGTATCCAGGCGGAAACTGCGTAAACGTCAGTGTTTACGGAAAGATGGCCGGATGTGAAAAAACAGCGTATATGGGATATTTCGGAGATGACGACAGAGCAGAGCTGATCATGGATACACTGGAAAAAATCGGCGTGGAAACCGTAAAGTGCAGACAGCTGCATGGCGAGAACGGTTATTCCAGGATCACATTAAAAGACGGAGACCGTGAGTTCCTGGATTTTAATGATGGTGGTATCCGTGGAAAAACACCGTATATCCTTGATCGTTTTGATCTGGAATATATGAAAGGCTTTGATGTGGTACATAGCGGAAATTACTCTTTTACGGAGGAAGAGCTGCATAAGATCAAAGAGGCGGGAATTCCGGTTTCTTTTGACTTTTCTGATGATTCCACAGAGGAATATTATGAAAAAACAGCACCGGAGGTTACTTACGCATTTTGCTCCTTTGACGGAACCGACCAGGAGGCAGAAGAGCATCTGAAAAAGATCATCTCCATGGGGCCGAAGCTTGCCATGGCCTCCAGAGGAGCCAGGGGCTGCATTCTTTATGACGGAAGGAATTTTTACCGACAGCCGGCAGCGCCGCTTACGGAAGTAAAAGATACTCTTGGCGCCGGGGATTCACTGATCGCATCTTTCCTTACCGGGTATATCGGAAGAATGAAAAACGGCATGGCGGAGGAAACCGCGATCTGTGAAAGTCTTGAAGAGGCAGCTGCTTTTGCAGCGGGCATTTGTGGCATGGAAGGTGCTTTTGGCTACGGAAAAAAATATGAATAGCAGGAGGGGAAAATAATGGGACGCAATGGAAAAAGCAGAGCTCTTATCTGTTTTGTACTGTGTATGATCATGGCTCTGCCGATATATTTCAGCAGTGCAGTGGCAGTAAAAGCGGCAGAACAGCAGACCATCATCATAGGAACGAACGCAGAGTATTCACCATTTGAATACCTGGATGATAATGGAAATATTACAGGTTTTGATTACGATCTTCTGGAGGCGATCGCCAAGGAAGAAAACGTAAAGCTGGTATGGAAGGATATGCCCTTTGATTCCCTGATGGGTTCCATGGAGGCTGGTGATGTACAGGTGATCGCAGCCGGGATCGGACCTACGGAGGACCGTAAAAAAAGCGTTGATTTTTCCGATGTTTATTACACCGGTACACAGTGCATCATCAGCCGCAAGGATAATCCGATCAAGGATTTTGAGGAGATGTCCGGAAAAACCGTTGCAGTTCTGGAGGGTGCACAGAGTGATATGATCGCATCCGGCGAGACTACTGATTACGGTGAAGTTAAGGATGCCAAAGTAAAAAGATTTAAAAACGCTTCCAGTGCAGTCATGGAGCTGAAAAACGGTGGAGCAGATGCAGTTCTGATCGACAATATCATGGCTGAGATCTACTGCAAACAGAACTCAGACCTGCAGTATGAGTCCGTGCCAAGTACAGCAGAGGATACGGTTTTCTGCATTGAAAAAGGAAACACAGAGCTTGTCCAGATCATCAATGACGGGCTTGCAAAAGTAAAAAAATCCGGGGAATATGATGATCTTTATCAGAAGTATTTTGTGGACACACTTGAAAACAGCGAGGATGTGACAGATGTAGCAGCAACCGATGGTTTTCTGGGACTTTTAAGCTTTATTTTCCTTCAAGATAATCGTTGGAAGTTTTATATTAATGGTCTTGGGATTACACTGATCGTTTCCCTTTTGTCAGTGATCGTAGGTATCCTGATCGGTCTTGTAGTGGCATTGGTACGTCTTGGAGCTGCGAAAAAAGGCAGAAGAACCATTCTTTCCACGATCGCGGATATTTATGTTGATGTGATTCGTGGAACACCGTCAGTCCTTCAGCTGATGATCATCTATTTTGCAGTGTTCCACAGCAGGCTGGGATATGTGGCAGCAGTGGTCAGCTTCGGTATCAACAGCGGTGCATATGTTTCCGAGGTTATCCGCGGAGGTATTTTATCTGTAGACAAGGGCCAGAGCGAGGCTGGTCGTTCTCTGGGTCTTGGGTATAAAGATACCATGCGTTTCATTATCATTCCGCAGGCTGTAAAAACCATCCTTCCGGCAATGGGTAATGAGTTTATCCAGCTGATCAAAGAAACATCTATTTTAGGTTATGTAGGTATCATGGATCTGACAAAAGCGGCAAGCTATGTTTCTTCCCGTACTTATCAGATGTTCATACCGCTGATCGTTGCAGGTATCATGTACTATCTGATCGTGAAGTGCCTGAGCCTTCTGCTGAAGAGATTTGAAAGGAGACTGAGAGAAAGTGATTGATGTTAAAAATCTGAAAAAGTCCTTCGGGGACGTACACGTATTAAAGGGAATCACAACTCACGTAAACAAGGGTGAGTGTATCTGCATCATCGGTCCGTCCGGCTCCGGAAAATCTACATTTCTGCGATGTCTGAACCTTCTGGAAAAACCGGAGGAAGGTGAGATCACCGTAAACGGACAGCAGCTTCTGGATCCGAAGCTGGATGTAGATAAATTCAGGGAAAATGTGGGAATGGTTTTTCAGCATTTTAATCTGTTTCCAAATATGACAGTATTGAAAAATATCACCCTTGCGCCGGTGCGCCTTGGCAAATGGAATGCAGCGGAAGCTGATCAGAAGGCGAGGGTTCTTTTGAAAAGAGTCGGCCTTGAAGAAAAAGCCGATGTCTATCCCGGAAAGCTTTCAGGCGGACAGAAGCAGAGGGTTGCCATTGCCAGAGCCCTTGCAATGAATCCCCAGGTGCTTCTGTTCGACGAGCCGACATCAGCTCTTGATCCGGAGATGGTCGGAGAGGTTCTTGAGGTTATGAAGGAGCTTGCAAAAGAAGGCATGACCATGCTGGTGGTTACCCATGAGATGGGCTTTGCAAGGGAGGTCAGCGACAGAGTGCTCTTTATGGATGATGGGGTGATTCTTGAGGATAGAAATCCGAAAGAACTGTTTGGGGATCCTCGAGAGGAAAGGACGAAGGAGTTTCTTTCCAAAGTATTGTAGGGTTTTTCGTGGAAAAGTTTTGCTTTGAAAAAGCGGGGAAATTCGTGGGGAGGGGAGGCACTCGGAGTTGCGAAGCCCGTTTCCCCTCCCCACACCCCACCCCTCCGGGCACGCCGCTGTGCTACGCCTTGGAGTGTGTTAATTTATCGGCTTAGTCCTGTATGCTGCTGTATTGGCAGTGTCAGGCTGAGCCGATTTTTGTTTCGTCGGACGGGAAAGCGGGCCCCGCCGCGGGGCCG
>NZ_QUJX01000023.1:27753-53107 GCF_003480785.1 Ruminococcus sp. AM26-12LB
TCGTCGGACGGGAAAGCGGCCCGCGCAGCGGGCCTGTTCCCTGTTGTTAATGGGAGCGGGTTTATGCCAGTGATGCGACAATAGACGGAAGACGGAGGCAGGTGAGCGCCGGCAATACAGCGACAGGCGGAAGTAGGTTTATGCCAGTGATGTGACAATAGACGGGAGTAAGTGAGCGTCGTCAATACAGCGACAGGCAGAAGCAGGTCTATGCCAGTGATGCGACAACAGACGGGAGCAAGTGAGCACCAGCAATACAGCAGGCAGGAGCAGGTCAGCGCCGTCAATACAGCGACAGGCAGAAGCAGGTCAGCGCCGGCAATAGAACAACAGGCAGGAGCAGGTCAGCACCAGCAATACAGCAGGCAGGAGCAGATATTAGCGCCAGCAATAGAACAACAGGCAGGAGCAGATATTAGCGCCAGCAATACAACAACCACCAGGAACAGGTCTGCTGCGCAGACCGCCTTCCGTCCGGCGGAACAAAAAAATCGGCTTAGCCTGACGCCACCAATACAGCAGCATACAGGCATTTACCAATACACTACCCCATACCACAGCGCAGAACGGCGACGTGCCCGGAAAGGGGGAGCGCGAGGGGGAAAAGCGGGCTTCGTAACTCCGAGCGCCTTTCCCCCTCGCAAACCTGCCCACGCCAAAGTGTCCCCCCGAAAGGGAAAGAGCTTCACTGCCAAAGTGTCCCCCCCTGGAAAGAAACTATCCGTCAGAAGACACAGGCTCTCCGCCCAGGAGCGTCCGTCAGACGCCCGACATTGTACAATATCTGGTACAATTTTCTCATTATTTTTATCAATAATACAATTACATGTATATTATAAAGAACATACTTCCAAGCTGTTGACTTTAAATTCGGAATCTGTTATCTTATGGTCGTCATGAGAAATGTTATATATTACTAACTGCGCGGGCGGTGAACGAAATATTGAGACAACAGGAAAGGATGTGTAACAAATTGGCAAAAGTTGATTTTGAACAGTGGAATGGTTTTAAGGGTGATCGTTGGAAAGAGAAGATCGATGTTCGTAATTTCATCAGTATGAACTATACACCATATGATGGAGATGCTTCCTTCCTGGAAGCACCAACAGAGGCAACAGATAAACTCTGGGGCAAACTTCAGGAGCTTCAGAAAGAGGAGCGTGCTAAAGGCGGCGTTCTTGATATGGAGACAGAGGTAGTAACAGGAATTACAGCATACGGTCCTGGATATATCGATGAGGAACTCAAAGACCTGGAGCAGGTTGTAGGTCTTCAGACAGACAAACCTCTGAAACGTGCTTTCATGCCATACGGCGGAATCAAAATGGCAGAGCAGGCATGTGAGACTTATGGATACCATGTAAGCGACAAAATCAAAGATGTTTTCAACAACTATGAGTTCAAAACACACAACCAGGGTGTATTCGATATCTACACACCGGAGATGAAGAGAGCACGTCACAACAAGATCCTTACAGGACTTCCGGATACTTACGGACGTGGACGTATCGTAGGTGATTACAGACGAGTTGCTCTTTACGGAATCGATCATCTGATCGCAGGTAAAGAGAAAGATTTCGCAGCATGCGACCGTCAGGGTATGAGACGTTATGACTTCCAGCTTCGTGAGGAGATCGCAGATCAGATCCGTGCTCTGAAGAAGATGAAAGAAATGGCTCAGATCTATGGCTTTGATATTTCCCAGCCGGCTAAGAATGCAAAGGAAGCATTCCAGTGGCTGTACTTCGGATATCTTGCAGCGATCAAAACTCAGAACGGAGCTGCAATGAGTGTTGGACGTATCTCCACATTCCTTGATATCTATATTGAGAGAGACCTTGAGAACGGAACTCTTACAGAGAAAGAGGCACAGGAGCTTGTTGACCATATCGTAATGAAATTCCGTATGGTTAAATTCGCTCGTATCCCGTCTTACAACCAGCTCTTCTCCGGTGACCCGGTATGGGCAACTCTGGAAGTAGCAGGTATGGGACAGGACGGACGTTCCATGGTAACAAAGAACGACTATCGTTTCCTTCATACACTTGAGGATATGGGACCGGCTCCGGAGCCGAATCTTACAGTTCTCTACTCTTCAAGACTGCCTGAGAACTTCAAGAAATATGCAGCAGACATCTCTGTTACAACAAGTTCCATCCAGTATGAGAACGATGATGTTATGCGTCCGGTATGGGGCGATGACTATAGCATCTGCTGCTGTGTATCTGCTACAGAGACAGGTAAAGAGATGCAGTTCTTCGGCGCTCGTGCAAACCTTGCAAAATGCCTTCTTTATGCGATCAACGGTGGTGTTGATGAGAAGACAAAACAGCAGGTAGGACCTCAGTATCAGCCGATCACTTCCGAGTACCTTGACTATGACGAAGTAATCGCAAAATACGATCAGATGATGGACTGGCTTGCACATCTGTATGTTGGAACACTGAACATGATCCACTACATGCATGATAAATACTACTATGAGGCAGCTGAGATGGCACTTATCGATACAAAGGTTGACCGTTCCTTCGCAACAGGTATCGCCGGATTCTCACACGTAGTAGATTCCCTTTCCGCTATCAAATATGCAAAAGTAAAAGCAATCCGTGACGAGGACGGAATCACAACAGACTTCCAGGTTGAGGGTGACTTCCCACGTTATGGTAACGATGATGACAGAGCAGACGAGATCGCAACAACGCTGCTTTCCACATTCCTTGAGAAGCTGAAACACATCCATACCTATCGTGATTCCAAGCCAACCACATCCATCCTTACCATCACATCCAACGTTGTTTATGGTAAAGCTACAGGATCTCTTCCGGACGGAAGAAAAGCCGGCGAGCCTCTGGCACCGGGAGCAAACCCGTCTTACGGCGCAGAGCAGAACGGACTTCTTGCTTCCCTGAACTCTGTTGCAAAGCTTGACTATGAGGATGCCCTTGACGGAATCTCCAATACTCAGACGATCAACCCGGATGCACTTGGCCATTCTGAGGAAGAGCGTACAGAGAATCTTGTAAATGTACTTGACGGATACTTTGACCGTGGTGCACATCACCTCAATGTAAACGTATTCGGTAAAGAGAAACTTATCGATGCTATGGAGCATCCGGAAAAAGAGGAGTATGCAAACTTCACGATCCGTGTTTCCGGATACGCTGTTAAGTTCATCGACCTTACAAGAGAGCAGCAGCTTGACGTTATCGCAAGAACCTGCCACGAAAGGATGTAACAAAAAATATGGACGACCAGAAAAAAATCACTGGCTACGTCCACTCACTGGAGAGCTTCGGCTCTGTTGACGGACCAGGAGTCCGGTATGTGATCTTTTTGAGCGGCTGCGCCATGCGCTGTCAGTTCTGCCACAATCCGGACACCTGGCAAATGAAAACAGGGACGGAGTACACAGCAGATGAGCTGCTTGAAAAAGCCTGTCGATACCGCTCTTACTGGGGAAGTAAGGGCGGTATTACTGTGAGTGGAGGCGAGCCACTGTTACAGATCGATTTCCTCACTGAGCTGTTCAGAAAAGCAAAAAAACTTGGGATCCACACAACACTTGATACCAGCGGCAACCCTTACACAGAAGAGGGTCCGTGGTATGAAAAATGGGAAGAGCTGATGAAGTACACAGATCTTGTCATGCTGGATATCAAGCACATTGATGAGGAACAGCATAAGATCCTCACAGGATGTACCAATAAAAATATCCTTGCCATGGCCCGGAAGCTTTCCGATATGGGCGTATCCATGTGGATCCGTCACGTACTGGTTCCGGAACGCAATGACCGGGATGACTATCTCCACCGGCTGGCTGACTTTATCGCAACACTGAAGACAGTTGAGAGAGTGGAGGTTCTTCCATATCACACACTCGGAACCTTTAAATGGGAAAATCTGCATATTGATTATCCGCTGAAGGGAATTGATCCGCCAACAAAAGAACGGATCGAAAATGCGGAAAAAATCCTGGGAGCAGGTACACAGTAATAAAAAAACCATATCTTATGTCGAAAAACAGACATAGATATGGTTTTTTTGATGTTCACACCAGTTCTTTGTTTTTGATCAGCATTTCTTTGATGATATCCTGTGTATAGGAACCTAAGCGGCGCTGAGTATCCCGGTCAAGCTCTGAAGGAATGATAGGCTTGCCATATTCGATCACTACGTGTGTAGGTGTCATCTTCGGGAAATTGGCCTCCCAGATATTGGCAGAGTTGCTGATCGCAATAGGAATGATCGGGCTTTTGGCTCTGGCTGCGATCTTGAAGCTACCGTCATGGAAAGGTAGCATTTCTGTTTCATCAGCATTCTTATTTCTGGTTCCTTCCGGGAAGATACATACGGAAATGCCGGATTTCACATAGTCTGCGGCCTGAAGGATCGTTTTCAGACCCTGCTTGATATCCTCTCTGTCGAGAAAGAGACAGTAGAGATTGCGCATCCAGTTGGAGAGCAGCGGATAATGCTCCATTTCCTTCTTGGCAACATAGCCGGTGCGGATCGGACAGCGGCTGTAGGTGAGCAGGATGTCGAAATAGCTCCGGTGGTTTGCTACATAGAGAACAGCCTGATCCTTTGGAACGTTTTCTTCGCCGATGACGGTGACTTTGGCGCCTGTGATCCACAGGATGAATTTGAATATGGCCTGTACCATGCGCAGAGAGCTGATATCCTTAGTCATGGGAGAAAATTTCCCGATGATCCATTCTACAAGGAGAACCGGAATGGTCAGCACCAGATAGGCGATCACCACGATACAGACAAGTATGAATCGAATCATGTCTTTTGTCCTTTCTGTTATAGATACTTGCGGAGAGTTCCGCAGTAAGATGGTATTTTTATATTATACGAAGAAAATCCGATAGTTGCAATAAATCTTTCCCTGCTCACATAGAATAAATACTGAATAATGGTTACTGTTTACTGGTGATCTTCCGCAAAGCGTGTTACTGAGAACGGAGTGAACAGTAACGAATCATGCAGGTGGCTTATATTATGAAAAAAGCAGTATTTCTGCGGATCGTGCTGACAGCTGCCGTGCTGGCACTGCTGCTTTCCGGGTGTCGATTTGTCCGGGTGGAGGAAGAAGAACGAAAACCGGTAGATTACACCGTTGTGGAACGCCGGGATATCCCGGAGGAGCTTTCCAGGCTTATGGAAGAAAAAAAGGAAAAGGAATTTCAGCTGAGTTATGAAACCGGAGAGGATCTTTACCTGGCCAAAGGGTACGGGCGGCAGATGAGTGGCGGATACAGTATCCAGGTAGAGGAGCTTGGAGAATCCTCGAATGGGATATTTTTTGTTACAAAACTTCTTGGACCGGAGGATCTTAAGGAGGCAGGAGTTCCGTCCTATCCCTGCATTGTGATAAAAACCCGGAAACAGGAAAAGCCGGTAACGTTCCGGGAAAGCAGCAGTCCGGTGAAAAAAGAGTCGGAGAAAGGGGAATAGACTGTGGAATTAAAAAAAGAAAGCATGCAGATATTAAAGGAAAAAAGCAGGGCAAAAAGTCAGATCACTTTTGATGAGGATTTTAATGTACCGGATGCAAAACCGGATGCAGGAAGACTGATCCAGAATAAGGGCAGGATCATTATGGATGATGTCCGTCTTACTGACGGGAAAGGTATTCTTACGGGAAATCTGCAGGTAGATATCCTTTATGTGGGGGAAGAAAGAGGGATCGTCAGCAGTCTTACTGCAAAACTTCCATTTGAGGAAACCTTGAACCTGAAGGATATCATAAACGGGGATAAAATGTGTCTGAAGTGGGAAATTGAAGATCTTACGATCCGCCTGATCCATTCCAGAAAGCTCAATATCAAAGCTTTGGTAACTTTTTGTGCGACTGTGGATGAAACGGAACAGATCCGCCTTCCGGTGGCGCTGGATGCAGAAGAGGTATCCGTCAGAAAAAAAACAGTCCGTTTTCTGGGACTTACCGTACATAAAAAAGATACACTCCGGATCAAGGATGAGTATACCATTGCCTCCAATCGTCCGGATATCGCCAGCCTGATCTGGTATACTATGGATGTACGGGGACTGGATCTGAAGCCGGAGGAAAATGTGGTAAAGGCAAGGGGAGAGCTGTCTGTTTTTGTGCTGTACGGAGCAGAAGATACAGAAGCCCCGGTGCAGTGGCTGGAATATTCGCTGCCTTTTTCCGGAGAAGTGGAATGTCCGGACTGCACGGAGGAACTGATCCCGCTGATCGAAGCTTCGGTGATGCATCAGAGCCTGGAGGCCAAACCGGATGTCGATGGGGAAGAACGGATCCTTGTTTCGGATGTTGTGCTGGAGCTGGATATGAAATTTTTCAGGGAAGAGGAATATGATCTTATTACCGATGTGTATACACCGATCCGTGAATGTGTTCCGGAAGGAAAGAATGAGGTACTGGAACGACTTCTGGTACGTAATTTTTCCAGATGCAGGATCAGTGACAGGATCCAGGTAAAGGAGACTCAGGGAAAAGTCCTCCAGCTGTGTCACAGTCAGGGAAAAGTGAAGATCGATAAGACCAGGATCGTAGAGAACGGTGTGCAGGCAGATGGTGTGGTCATGCTGAAGATCCTGTACATTATTGGAAATGATGATATGCCGTTTTATTCCATGGAGGCAATGATACCGTTTTCCCATATGGTGGAAGCAAGAGGGATCCGACAGGACAGCTGTTATCAGTTAAAAGCAAAGCTGGAGCAGCTTTCCGCAGCCATGGCAGATGGAAATGAGATCGAAATCCGGGTAACTGTAGGACTGGAGCTTCTGGCAGTTGCCAGAGAACCGGTATTTATCATTGAGAAAGTAGAGGAAAAACCACTGGATATGAAAAAACTTCAGGCTATGCCGGGAATCCTGGTTTATATGGTAAAACCGGGAGATGAATTGTGGGATATCGCAAGGAAATATCACACATCTATCCAGGAGATCCGGACGATCAATGCTCTCAAGGAAAATCAGGAACCCTCTCCGGGAACTCCGCTTCTTGTTGTGAAAAAAGTGGAAGGTCAGATCAAATAAAAAGTGGAATATTTTGCTGTTGAAAAGAATGTAAAAATCATATAAAATACATGTATAAATACTGTATACAAAGTACAAATGGAGGGGCTTATGCGTTTAAAAGCAATGGCAAAGATCAATCTCGGACTTGATGTTCTGGGAAAGAGAGAGGACGGTTATCATGAGGTACGCATGATCATGCAGACCATCCGTATGTATGATATCCTGGATATCAGAAAGACCAGACGGCCGGGGATCGTACTGACGACCAATCTTCCGTTTATTCCTACAGATCAGAGAAATCTTGTATATAAGGCAGCACAGATGCTGATGGAGGAGTTCGATGTTGAAGAGGGACTTTCCATCAAGCTTCGTAAATTTATCCCGGTGGCAGCAGGCATGGCAGGAGGCAGCTCCGATGCAGCGGCCGCATTTGTGGGTGTGAACTGGATGTTCCATTTAGGGCTTACCGAAGAACAGCTGATGGAACGTGCAGTAAAGGTCGGAGCAGATGTTCCGTATTGTATCATGCGGGGAACAGCTCTTGCGGAGGGAATCGGAGAGAAGCTGACCAGACTTCCGGAAGTTCCGAAATGTTATGTTCTGATAGGAAAACCGGGAATCAATGTTTCCACAAAAACAGCCTATGAGAATCTGAATCTGGAAGGGATCGGAAAACATCCGGACATCGATGGACTCATCGGAGCTATCAGAAATAATGATCTGTATGCCATGGCATCCAGAATGGAGAATGTATTTGAACCGGGGATCATCCGACAGTATCCTGTGATCGGCAATATCAAGAACCTTATGGAAGAAAAAGGTGCGCTGAAAGCCGTGATGAGCGGAAGCGGTCCTACTGTGTTTGGAATCTTTGATAACAGGGATAAGATGGCCGCGGCAGCCAGAAGCCTCAGAAAGAGCGGGCTTGCAAAGACTGTATTTGCCACGGATATTTACAATAGAGATGGAGGAGTTACAAATGACAAGTGATTTTTCTGTGGATATGAATGAATATCTGCCGCTTCGGGATGTTGTTTTTAACACCTTGCGGCAGGCAATCCTGAAGGGAGAGCTGAAGCCGGGCGAAAGACTTCTGGAGATTGCCCTTGCAGAGCGTCTTGGCGTGAGCAGAACACCGGTGCGTGAGGCTATGCGCAAGCTGGAGCAGGAAGGTCTTGTAGTGATGATCCCACGCAGAGGTGCACAGGTAGCCAGCATCACAGAGAAGGATCTGAACGATGTTCTGGAGGTGCGTATCGCCCTCGAAAATGTTGCCATAGAAAAAGCGTGCAAGCTGATCACAGAGGATGAGCTGGGAAGGCTCTGGGTGGCAGCCAAGGAATTTGAAAAAACAAAAGCAGAGGGAAATCTGGTCCGTCTGGCGGAAACCGATGTGGCTTTCCACGAGATCATATATCAGGCTTCTGATAATAAGCGTCTGAATCAGGTCCTGAATAATCTCCGTGAGCAGATGTATCGCTATCGTGTAGAGTATCTGAAGGAGGAGCAGACAAGAAATCTTCTGGTCAGTGAGCATGAAGAACTGGTAAAAGCCATCCGTGAAGGAGATGTGCAAAAGGCGCAGGATATTTCTTTCCATCATCTGGAGAATCAACGAAAAGCGATCATCCGTACTATCCGCGCGGAGAATGAGGCCAAAGAGGCCGAGAAAAAAGAATAAGAACCGGATATGCGGGAATATTAAGAGAGATGTCATTGGGGCATCTCTTTTTTTAAGCGAATCAAGTAAGTCCCCTGTTTCAATTGCGAAAAGCAATAAGCAGTGGGGGAACTTGCTGTAAAGGATGGTGACTTTATGGAAACAAGGAAGATATCGATATCTCTTCATGAAAATGAATCGTATATCCGGAAACGGTGTGAAAACTGCGATGATATCCTGATCAGGCCCATGCGCCTTGGTGAGGGACATAAGGCGGACTGTCTGATGGTCTATATTGAGGTTGCGGTTTCAAACATGATGCTGGATGATTCTGCTATCGGAAAAATGATCAATCATTTCTGGGAGATCCCGGAGGAAAAGATCCGGGAATTTATCCGCCGAAACAGTCTTGGAATTGCAGATGTGAAGGAGCTGTCTTCCATGGAGGAGGTATTTGGTGCCATTCTTTCGGGAAATGCAGTTTTCTTTCTGGATGGATACGACAAAGCAATGAAAATTTCCAGTAAAGGATATCCGGGGTTGGCTGTATCAGAGGTGAAAACGGAAAAGGTCCTCAGAGGCTCCAAGGAGGGGTTCTGTGACAGTGTAAAAACCAATGCGGCCCTTGTGAGAAAGCGGATCCGGGATACCAGGCTGAAGGTGGAGCAGAGCAGCATCGGTGTACGCTCCAATACGGTGGTACAGCTTCTTTATGTGGAGGATCTGGTCCATGAGGAGCTTCTGACTGCTGTGAAAGAGCGCCTGGAATCTTTTACAGTGGACGGGATCCTGGACAGCGGGATGCTGGAACAGCTGACAGAAGAAGCATGGTATTCTCCCTTTCCTCAGTTTCAGACAACGGAGCGGCCGGACCGGGCTGCCCAGGAGCTGCTGAATGGAAAAGCAGTTCTGCTCTGCGACAATTCGCCGGTGGCACTGGTGGTTCCCGGAGCATTCAACAGTTTTATGGAAAGCAGTGAAGACTGGTACAACCGTTTTGAGATGGCATCCTTCCTGCGGGTGCTCCGGTATCTGGCCATGGCTGTGGCAACGCTGCTCCCCGGACTTTATCTGGCTGTGATCCGGTTTCATACACAGATCCTTCCGGCGAATCTGATCCTTTCCTTTGCACAGGCAAGAGAGGGCGTTCCATTTTCCAGTGTAGTGGAGCTGGTGTTCCTGGAACTGTCTTTTGAGTTGATACGGGAGGCTGGTGTGCGGATCCCGGGAGCTCTTGGAAATGCCATTGGGATCGTAGGAGGACTGATCATCGGACAGGCTGCGGTGGAGGCCAATCTTGTCAGCCCGGTGGTAGTGATCATCGTGGCACTGACAGCACTGGGATCACTGGCTATACCTAATGAGGAATTTGCTTCTGCATTCCGGCTTCTGAAGTACGCTTTTCTGTTTCTGGGAGGATTTCTAGGTATATTCGGAATCGTGTTGGGACTGTATCTCACCATGGCGCATCTGGCAGGACTTTTAAGCTTCGGTGTCCCATATCTGGTACCTTTTGTAGAGAAGAACAGTGAGGCGGAAACCGGTGGAAGGATTTTGCGACAGCCCTTCCGGAAGCGGAAATTCCGGCCGCTGTATGCCAGAAATGCCCAGAAACGCAGGCTTCGGACAAGGCCATGGAGCCGGAAAGGATAAAGGTTATGAGATTTGCGGAGAATAACAGGATTTCCCACAGACAGCTTTTTCGGCAGATCATACTGGTGTTTCCGGCGCCGTTTCTGCTGTGCCTGTTTAAGAATGGAGCGATGTTGGGCATCAGTGCCATGGCAGGGACAGCTGCTGCGGCCGTAGTGCTCTCTTTTTATGTGATCTGGCTGATACGTCTGACACCTGCATATGGAGAGCTTTCCAAAAGGACAGGAAGTTTTACTGTACGATTTATTGGCCTGTTCTTTTTGGTATATGTGATCGCAAGTTCGGCATTTCTTTCGGGCCTTCTGGGGGAGGTGATCCCGGAAAGTCTGATCAGCGGGATTTCCGGAAAATGGCTGTCTCTTCTTGCAGTTGCAGCCTGTAGTCTGGGAACGCATCGCGGAATGCAGAGAAGAGGGCGGATCGCTGAGGTGTCCGGAAGGATTTTTCTGGCAGGGATCCTTCTTCTGATGCTTTTATGTGCAGGGCAGGGAAAAACAGAGTACTTTATGGAAGTGATGAAAGATCCGGAAACAGGATTTACAGGAGAGCGATGGCTCCATGATTTGTATACACTTTTGTGTGCTTTTTCAGGAGCAGGACTTCTTCCCTTCGGGCTGGAGTATGCAAAAAAACAGGGAAGTGCCAGAAAACCTGTGATCCTGGCTTTTCTTACAGTTTGCGGGATCATTTTTGGAATGCAGCTCCTTCTTCCGGCAGTCTTTGGAGGTGCACGCCTTAAAAACGAGATCTGTCCGGTACTGCCTCTTCTGGAGGGGGCAGATCTTCCGGGAAACGTACTGGCGAGATTTGATGTGATATGGATGGGGTTTCTGGTATTCGGACTTTTGTTTTCTCTGGGAAGTTTGTTTCATTACGGAAATCAGATCGCGGAAAAAACCGGATTCGGGACCGGTCGGTACTGGATCCCGGCAGCAGGCTGGCTGCTTTCCCTGTATGAGAGAAACGGGATGGGGATCCGGGAGTATTATGGCTGGTATCTGGGGTACATCTTTGTGCCGTTTCTGCTTGTGATACAGCTTTTTCTCAGTACGGAAAACCGGGGAAGACGGAAGAAAAAAGTAACTGTGGCAGGACTTGTCCTGGTCATCACTTTGACGGGATCAGGCTGTGCGGCAGTAGAACCGGAAAAAAGAGCTTATCCGCTGGCACTGGGGGCCGGTGTTTCAGAGAATGGCTTTGTGCTGAAATATGCAATGCCGGATATGAGTACAGCTACCGGACAGGAAAAACCGGACGAAGATCCGATTTCTGTGCTGACTCTTTCCGGCCGGGATTTTCAGGAGATCGAGGCAGTCTACAACCGGTCTCAGGAAAAATTTCTGGATCTGGGTCATCTTGAAGTGCTGATCCTGGATGAACAGATCCTGGAAGAGGGATCCCGGGAAGCACTGATCGGATATCTGAAGCAGGAAGAGCATATCGGAGAGGATGTCTACGTGTTCCGGACGGATATGCTGGGAGATGTTTTTCACTGGAAGGGAGCCCGGGAAAGCTCCATAGGGGAATACCTTCAGGGAATCCAGGAGAACCGCACATCCGGGCAGCAGAAGAAGGGTGTGACTCTGCGGGAGGTATATCATCAGTTCTGTCAGGATGGAACGCTGCCCTGGCTTCCGGAGATATGGGTGGAAGGTGAGCTTCTGGAAGTGGATTACGGCAGTAATGAATAGATGGGAGCCGGACTGTTAATAATATAGATGATGATCAGTACGATAAATCGTACAATATATCTCTGGATAAGATCATCAGAAGATTTTTGACAGGAGGGCTTGCTCATGGAGCATATAAAAATGAAGAAGCATGTATTAAAAAAAGCAGGAGGGTTCCTTTTGCTCACGGCAGTGATCCTTGCAGGGAGTACCTGGGAGAGAAGAACTGCCGGTGATCAGCAGCCACAGTTTTATGCCTGGTGGGGAACGATCTACCCGGAATTCTGTTTTGAAAAAGCAGAGGACAACGGGGAAAATAAGCCGGTGAAGATATCCTTCTGGCTTGCGCAAGCCCTGGATTGGTGATACAATATTTCAACGGACCAATCACGTTCGATTAATTATTTCAGGAGATAAGATCAATGAATATAGACAGAAACGCACCGGTGGGTGTGTTTGATTCCGGTATCGGAGGACTGACAGTAGCCCGGGAGATCATGCGCAATCTCCCATCGGAAAAAATCGTATATTTCGGAGACACAGCCAGAGTTCCCTATGGAAGCAAATCCAGAGAAACGGTGATCCGTTATTCCCGCCAGATCATTCATTTTCTGCAGGAACAGAAGGTGAAGGCCATTGTGGTGGCCTGTAATACAGCCAGTGCATTTGCTCTGGATGCGGTGAAGGATGAACTGGATATCCCGATCCTTGGAGTGATCGAGGCCGGTGCCAAAGTTGCTGCCCAGGAAACCAGAAATAAACGGGTGGGCATTATCGGAACGGTGGGCACGGTAGGAAGCGGTATCCATGCCTCTTATCTGAAGGAACTGGATCCGGAGATCACCGTGATCGGAAAAGCGTGCCCGCTGTTTGTTCCGCTGGTAGAAGAGGGCTGGTATCATGATCCGGTCACCGAGGAAGTTGCCAGAAGATATCTGAAGGAGCTGCAGGAGCAGGAGATCGATACACTGATCCTCGGATGTACGCACTATCCTCTTTTAAGATCTACCATACGCAAGATCATGGGTGAGGAGGTCTGCCTTGTGAATCCTGCATATGAGACGGCGCTGGAGCTTAAAAAGCTGCTCTCCAGACTGGATCTTGCCAGCAATGAGGTAGCACAGGAGGAATTCCCGTATCGCTTTTATGTAAGTGATCTTGCAGAGAAGTTTAAGGATTTTGCCAATTCCATCCTGCCGTATAACGTAGAAAAAACACAGAAGATCGATATCGAAAAATATTAAACAGATCTGTACATAAATGATAGGAGAAAAGAATGCAGAAAGAAGTTTTGATCCATGTAAGAGGGCTTCAGATGATGGATGCACAGGGGGATCAGGAACCTATAGAGATCATTGTTCCGGGACAGTATTATTTCCGCAATGGTTCTCATTATCTCAGATATGAGGAACTGTTGGATGAAACAGCAGAACCCACCATCAATTACATAAAAGTATCCGGAAAGGGTCTGGAAGTCAGCAAGAAGGGACTGGTCAATGTACACATGGTATTTGAACAGGGCAAAAAAAACATGACCTATTATACTACCCCTTACGGAACACTTCAGATGGGAATCTCAGCTACGAATCTGGAGCTGACGGAAAGCGAAGAGAACCTTCAGATCAAAGCAGATTATGCGCTGGATATGAATGAAGAACATGTGGCAGACTGCTATCTGGCGATCCAGGTACAGCCAAGAGACTGCAAGGATTTTGTTTTATAGATCCTGCAGAAAATAAAAGATATATAATTACACTACATAAGAACAGCCGCCATGCATCAGGGGAATTCCTGAAAGCATGGCGGCTGTTTTGGATTCTGATCATTTACGGAATCTTGCGAGGAAGCCTTTTTTCTTCTTCTGTGGTGCTTCGAGAGAACCACGGATTCCTTTTACGCCAACGATGTAAAGGCCGCTGACTTCAGCTTTGATCTCTTTTTTGACCGGGATCAGATCAAAAACTTTTTCATCTGCAATAAGGATGTTGATCTTCGGACCAACTTTGGCTTTTACGATCGGAAGCTTGGACCGGCGCATAAGCTTAGGTGTCTGGTCGATGACCATCTGTGGAAGTCCGGAATCTTTCAGCGGCATCCGTTTTTTATCGATGACCAGCATGGAAACTGTCTGTTTGTTAGCCTGGATCTGAGCCTGCTGTTCGTCCTGTTTTTTCTGAGCTTTTTTTCCGAAGAAATAGAGTGCGATCACTGCTGCGATCAGAATAACGAGGATGACCAGAAGAACGATGGTAACTGTACTCATTTGAGAATCCCCCTGTATATATATTTGTTTCGCAATCGGTTACATTACGCAAACAACATTTTAGCATTGTTTCATCAAAAAGGCAATTAAAAAAGTGAAAAAGACAGGTGGAACGGTGGAAATTTCAGCAGTTACCAGTTATAATGATTACGATGCAGTTCATCTGTGTATGCTGCAGAGAATACAGGACATAACTATCTTTGAGCTAACATATGTAATGGATAAACCAGAGATGGAGGAAATATTATATGAAAGAGAAAAAGCCCGGGGGAACCCGACCGGAAATGGGGACTCCTGAGTACGAAGAATGGCGGAAAGAGGTATTGAAACGCCGCAGAAAGCGCCAGCTGAAGGAACGCAGAAAGCGTCTGGCCATCATAACAGCGGCAATGATCGTCGCAGTCGGGGCATCAGTAGGAGTCGGTGCGCTGAAGGGCAGAAGTGAGAAGGCTTCAAAAGAGAAGACGGTTTCTTCTGACAAACAGAAAGAACAGACCGTTTCCGGAGAAAAAGCTTTAGAAGCAGGTACTAAAAATACAGAGACCGCTTCCAAAGATACTCTCGCAGAGGCAGAGCTTCTGGCCAGTCAATATAACTATGACAAAGCTATCGATCTTCTGAAAAAGGCTCCGTCCTATGATTCTGATAAGAAGATGCAGGCAGCTGCAAAAAAATACGAAGACATAAAAGCAACCTGTACGGCATGGCCCCTTGAAAAGGTGACACATGTCTTTTATCATATTCTGATCAAGGATCCATCCAAAGCGTTTGACGGAGACTACAAAGAAGCAGATTATAATCAGGTCATGACAACCATTGATGAGTTTAACAAGATCACGCAGACCATGTATGACAAGGGCTATGTGATGGTAAGCATCAAGGACATGGCAAAGGCAGACGACAACGGGAATATCACAGAGGGAGAGATTCTTCTTCCGCCTGGGAAAACGCCGTTTGTCCTCTCACAGGATGATGTATGCTATTATCATTACATGGACGGTGACGGCTATGCCACGAAGCTGATCGTGGATGATAAAGGAAAGATCCGCAATGAATATGTGGAAGATGACGGAAGTGTCTCCGTGGGAGATTATGACATGGTTCCGCTGATCGACCGTTTTGTGGAAAAGCATCCGGATTTCTCATACCGCGGTGCAAAAGGAATCCTGGCACTTACCGGATACAACGGGATCCTGGGATACCGGACCGACGAAAGCTATGAGACCCGTCCGGCAGATCTGGATGAAAATAAAGTACAGTGGCTGGATGCACATCCGGATTTCAGCCTGGAAAAAGAACGGGCAGCCGCAAAAAAGGTTGCCGATGCCATGAAGGCAGAAGGCTGGGAATTTGCGAGCCATACCTGGGGACATCAGAATGTGGGACAGGTCACACTGGAGAAGCTTCAGGCAGATACCGAACGTTTCAAGAAAAATGTAGATCCGCTGATCGGGGGAACGGATGTTATCATTTTTGCTTTTGGAACCGACATTACCAATGACCAGGAGTATTCCGGGGATAAATTCGAATATCTGAAGGGGCAGGGATATAATTATTACTGCAACGTGGATTCCAGCCAGTATTATGTACAGATCCGGGATCGGTACTTCCGTCAGGGAAGACGGAATCTGGATGGATACCGTATGTATTATAACCCGGAACTGTTATCCGATCTTTTTGACGTAAAAGATGTTTTTGATCCGGCAAGACCGACACCGGTACCGCCGATGTAACGGTCATATCCGGAGATACGAGGGGACTTTTAGAAAGGGGCATATATATTATTATGAAGAAAAAAATTGCAGGTGTACTGACAACAGTGCTTGCGGCGTCACTTCTTGTGGGCGGAAACCATCCGGTCACTGTTCAGGTGGACAATATGATCTCCGGGACACAGGATGACGAGGATACACAGTCTGATGAAGCGGAAGCAGAAGCTGCAGAAGCCGAAGAAGAACAGTCCGAAGAAGCCAAAGTAGCAGCGGACCCGGAGGACCAGCCGGCAGCTACCGAGACACCGAAGGAAGAAAAAAAGGCAGAAAAAGAAACACAGAAAAGGGAAGCTGCCGAGAACAGCTCCGACAGTACTTCCTCAGACGAAAAAACACTTCTCAAAAAAGCCAAAAAACTGGCACAGCAGTATGATTACACCGGCGCGATCTCCGTGTTGAAAAACAACTGGAAATTTGCCACTAGTGACAAGATGCAGGAAGCAGCAGCAGCCTACATGAAAAAAAGAGATGCCTGTGTGGAATATCCACTTGAGAATATCACCCATGTATTTTTTCATTCCCTGATCGTGAATACCTCACTGGCCTTTGACGGAGATTCCGATGAGGCCGGATATAATCAGATGATGACCACAGTCAGTGAGTTCAAAAAAATGCTCCAGATCATGTATGATAAGGGTTACGTACTGGTGAGTCCTCATGATATGGCTGTGATCAATGATGACGGAACCATGAGCAGGGGAAAGATCATGCTGCCGGAAGGCAAGATTCCTTTTGTTCTTTCAGAGGATGACGTCAGCTACTATCATTATATGGACGGAGACGGATTTGCCACAAAGCTGGTGATCGACGACAACGGAGATATCAAATGCGAGTATAAGAAGGCAGACGGTACAGTTGTGACCGGAGATTACGATGTGGTGCCGATCCTGGATTCCTTTATCAAAGAACATCCGGATTTTTCCTATCATGGAAGAAAGGGTATCCTGGCAATGACCGGTTATAATGGTGTTCTGGGCTACCGTACAGATGGGGCATATAAGACCAAGAAGAATCTTCAGGATGACCAGAAGGCTTTTCTCAAGGCCAATCCGGATTTTGACTATGATAAAGAAGTAAAAGCAGCCAAAAAAGTGGCGAAGGCCATGAAAAAGGACGGGTGGGAATTTGCAAGCCATACCTGGGGTCACAGAAACGCTACAAGCTCCACAGCAGCGGAGTTGAAGACCGATAATAAAAAATGGGAAAAATATGTGGCACCCATCCTCGGAAAAACCGATATGATCATTTTTGCCTTTGGTGCGGATATCGGCGATTGGGAAGGATACACCTCGGATAATGAGAAGTATGAGTATTACAAAAGCCGTGGCTACCGCTATTTCTGCAATGTAGATTCCAGTCAGTATTTTGTGCAGATCACAAGTGAATATTTCCGTCAGGGAAGACGGAATCTGGATGGATACAGAATGTATTACAATCCGGATATGCTCAGTGACCTGTTTGATGTATCGGAGGTGTGGGATTCTTCCAGACCGACACCGGTACCGGAAATGTAAGACAGCAAACACACTTTACAAATCTGTATAAAAAAAGATTATAATCGAACCGACAGTACTTGATGAAGGGAGTAGGTTATGAAGAAAAAAGCATATCTCATGGTTCTTGCACTGTGTGCGGCACTGGCGATCACTGCATGTGGCACATCAACAGACCAGAAAGATGACAAAAAACCTGCAGCAGAAGCGCAGGATACAACAGATAAAGAAGATTCCGGATCTGCAGATTCCAAAGAGTCAGAAGAAACGGATTCCAATAAAGACAGCGAAGAGGCAGCCTCCGGAGATACAAGGCTTGTTTCCGTGGATGATGTGAGCAAATATGTGACCATCGGAGAATATAAGGGACTGACTCTTGATAACACAGTAGAAGCCGTAACCGATGATATGGTTGACGGAAGGATCAAGGAAGAGCTTCAGAACAAGGCTGAGGAAGTAACGGAAGGCAGTGTTCAGAACGGAGATGTGGTTACCATTAATTATGTGGGAACCAAAGACGGAGTGGCTTTTGACGGCGGTACTGCAAATAATTATGAGCTGACCATAGGCTCCGGAACGTTTATCGACGGATTTGAGGACGGGATCATCGGAATGAAAAAAGGTGAGACCAAGAATCTCGATCTGACTTTCCCGAAGGAATACTCTTCGGAAGAGCTGGCCGGACAGGAAGTGGTATTTAAGGTCACTCTGCAGAGCTTTAAGCGTGCACCTGAGCTTACCGATATCTGGGTAGCCAAGAATACAGACTGCAAGAGTGTGGATGATTACAAGAAGGAAATCCGTACCACACTGGAGGATGAAGCGAAGACAAGTGCACAGAACACATTGCGTGAAACTGCATGGAACACAGTGCTCTCAGCATCTGAAGTGAAGGAATATCCACAGGAGGATCTGGATACAGCCAAGACAGAGTTTCGCAGTCTGTATGAGAATTATGCAAAACAGGGTGATATGACGCTGGAGGATTTTGTAAAAGCTCAGGGAATCTCCATGGATGATTTTGAGGAGCAGAGCGGTCAGTATGCGGAGTTTAAAGTAAAGCAGAACCTGATCGTACAGGGAATCATGGATGCGGAGAATATGACACTTGAAGATAAAAAATCTCTCAGTATCCAGGATGAACTGATCAAAGCATACAGTGTGAAGGATCTGGCTGCGCTGGTAGATAAATACGGACAGGCAGCCGTGGATGAATCCATCGGACTTCTCAGAGTGGAAGATTTTATCCTGGACAATGCAACAGTTGAGGAGAAGGTTTCTGCCGGTGATACCCAGGGAGTAAACGGAGATGATCCTTCCTCGGACGGAAGCAGTGCGGAAGGTACCGTGGATGAAGAGCTGGAAGCGGCAGAGGCTACAGATATGGTGCCGGAAGACGGCGAGGCGGATCAGGATGCAGCGGGTCAGGAGTGATCTGACAGTATCAGCAGCTAAAAAAGTGTGGTGCCCGGAATGTGTTTCGGGTACCATTTTTTTTACATGTGCATCGCGAAGTGTATTACTGAGAACGGAGTGAACAGTAACAAATTAAGAGATTCTTTCGGGAATTTCCATTGTATTTAAGCGTTAAATGCGGTATGATTAAAGACAGACATTAAATATCAAAGAAAGATATGAGTATATAAACGGGGATGTAAAAAATGGACAAAAGAGTTTTGCGTGAGAGGATGCGCAGAAAACAGCAGCAGTTAAGACGGCGGCGGATGATGAAGCGGATAACCTGTGTAGTTGCGGCGATTCTTCTGCTGGTTTTTGTTGTTCGAGGGGTAATTCTTCCCATCGTCAACCATGCAGGCGGCGGAAGCAATAAGGATGCGGAGACAGTAAATGTCCAGGCAAATACCGCCGGAGTTTCCACAGACAGCAGTACGAAGGACGGTACGGCATCGACGGATACGGCTGCTTCGGATACAGACAGCGCGGATTCCGGTACGGATGCAACGGTGATGCCGGTAAAGGGCAGTGCAGCAGGCGAAAGGCTTTCTGTTATGACTCCGGGATGGCATGAGGATTCTACAGGAAAGTGGTATCAGAATCCAGATGGTACATATTATGTAAATGGTTTTGCGGATATTGACGGAACAACATACAGCTTTGATAAAAAGGGATACATGCAGACCGGATGGGTGGAGAAAGGTGTGAAGGACTATTATTTTAATGAGGATGGCTCTTATGATCCTTCCAAGAAGCGCCCGATGATCGCTCTGACCTTTGATGATGGTCCTGGAGAGTATACAGAGACACTTCTTGATACTGTTGAGAAATACAATATCCATGTTACGTTCTTTATGCTGGGACAGAATGTGGAGGGCCGTGAATCTACCATACAGCGAATGGTAAAGCTTGGCTGCGAGATCGGTAACCATACTTGGGATCATCCGGAACAGACGCTGCCGAATATGGATCTGGATTCTGTTATGCAGGAGTTCCAGAAGACGGATGATGCACTGGTAAAAGCCTGTGGGCAGGCATCAACGGTATGTCGTGCACCGTATGGCGCGATCACAGATGAGCAGATGAGTGCAGTTGGCAAGCCTTTCTTCATGTGGTCTACGGATTCTCTGGACTGGAAGCTGATGGATGCGGATGCAGATTATAATCAGATCATGAATGATTCTTCCTTGGGAGATGGTTCTATCATCCTGATGCATGATATTCATGAACCATCTGTGAAGTGTGCCACAGAGAAGCTGATCCCGGCACTGATCGACCAGGGATATAAGCTTGTAACAGTCAGCGAGCTTGCAGAAGCGAAGGATGTTACGTTACAGAGTGCTTCCTATTCTGACTTCTGGGACAGCTCTCTTCAGGCTGGTCGTGTTGCTGGATATGCAGGAAATTCCAGCGATTCAGAGGATTCCTCTGAGGATGGCTCCGATGGAAGTGATTCTTCTGACGGATCTGATGTCAGTGACGGATCTTCCGATGAAGGGGACTATTCCGATGGTTCTGACGAAAGTGATTATTCGGATGGATCTTCCGATGATGGAAGCTATGATGATGGTTCCTACGACGAATCTTATGACGATGGAAGCGAAGAATATTAAAAAATGACAGGAGAGACCTGAATGACAAAATGTGCGTCATTCAGGTCTCTTTTTTGACTTTATCTGACACTGTCGGATAATAGACACATATTAGCCGGAGAGGGTTTTTCCTTGACTGAAAATATGGGGATTGGTATAATTATAGAATAAAAACTCCACTTAAAATTGGGGAATGGACGGTGGCAGAACTATAAAGGGAGGTACCTGAAAATGGGAAAGAAATTACAATTTACGGAGCTTGACCAGTATCTGTTTGGTCAGGGCACGAATTATGATATTTACAGGAAGCTGGGAGCACATCCGGACACGCAGAACCGGAAAAAAGGGGTTTATTTTGCAGTGTGGGCACCTAATGCACAGGCGGTTTCTGTTATAGGTGAATTCAACGAATGGGATACGGAGAAGAATCCCATGAAAAAAGTTGGACCCATTGGCGTTTATGAGACATTTGTACCGGGAGCGAAGATCGGACAGCTGTATAAATTTTACATTACAGGTGCACATGGTGAGGAGCTTTACAAGGCAGATCCATATGCCAATGCCGCTGAAATGCGTCCCGGAACAGCCTCTCGTATTACAGATATCACCAACTATAAATGGAAAGATGATACCTGGATGAAAAATCGCGAGAACTTTGATCCGGACACAGGTGCCATGTCTATCTATGAGGTGCATCCGGGTTCCTGGATGAAGCATCCGCAGACAGCAGAGGATGAGGATGGTTTCTATTCCTACAGAGAACTGGCGCCGAAGCTTGCACAGTATGTCAAAAAAATGGGATACACCCATGTGGAGCTTATGGGTATCGCAGAGCATCCTTTTGACGGTTCCTGGGGCTATCAGGTAACCGGCTATTACGCACCGACTTCCCGCTACGGAACACCGCAGGATTTCAAATATCTGGTGGATTATCTTCACCGTCAGAAAATCGGTATCATTCTTGACTGGGTACCGGCACATTTTCCGAAGGATGCACACGGACTGGTTAACTTTGACGGAACTGCTGTATATGAGCATGCAGATCCGAGACAGGGTGAGCATCCGGATTGGGGAACCAAGATCTACAATTACGGACGTCCGGAGGTGAAGAATTTCCTGATCGCAAACGCTCTTTACTGGGTAGAGGAATGCCACGTTGATGGTCTTCGTGTAGATGCGGTTGCATCCATGCTCTACCTGGATTACGGTAAGAAAGACGGTGAGTGGATCGCCAATAAATACGGCGGAAACAAGAATCTGGAGGCTATTGAATTTTTTAAGCATCTGAATACCGTTGTTCTCGGAAGAAATCATGGAACTGTCATGATCGCAGAGGAATCTACCGCATGGCCGATGGTAACAGGTAAGGCAGAAGACGACGGGCTTGGATTCTCTCTGAAGTGGAATATGGGCTGGATGAACGACTTCCTGGAATACATGAAGCTAGATCCATATTTCCGTAAATTTAATCATAATAAGATGACATTTTCTATGACTTATGCATACAGTGAGAAATATGTTCTGGTTCTGTCTCATGATGAGGTAGTACATCTGAAGTGTTCTATGCTGGAGAAGATGCCAGGAGAGCTGGATGATAAATTCAAGAACCTGAAGGCCGGATATACTTTTATGTTCGGTCATCCAGGTAAGAAGCTTCTGTTTATGGGACAGGATTTCGGACAGCTGCGTGAGTGGAGTGAGGCCAGAGAGCTTGACTGGTATCTTCTTGGCGAGGAAAATCATCAGAAGTTGCAGCAGTATGTCAGTGATCTTCTGCATATCTACCGCAAATATCCGGCACTTTACGGTGCAGATAATGATCCATCTGCATTTGAGTGGATCAATGCCAACGATGGCGACAGAAGTATCTTCAGCTTTGTGAGAAAATCTCCTACAAGACGTAATAATATCCTGATAGTATGCAACTTTACACCGGTAGCACGTCCGGATTACCGTGTAGGCGTTCCGAAGAAAAAACAGTACAAGCTGATCATGGATGAGCAGGGGCTTCTTCCGAAGGGCAAGGTATTTAAAGCCGAAAAGAAAAATTGTGACAACCGGGAGTTTTCTTTTGCATATCCGTTGGAAGCTTATGGAGTTGGTATATTTACATACTGATATTCTGTATAGCGAAATCTTTGAAAGAAAATATAAGAGATAAAATAAAAATACCGGAGATATGTGTGCCTTTGAAGTGTTGGCTTCAGAGGTGCCGGATCTCCGGTATTTTATGGATCTGGGTATAAACTGGTTACGAAAAGTTATCACTATTCTTCGCTATCATCGTAGGAACCATCATCGTAGGAACCGTCGTCGTAGGAACCATCATCGTAGGAACCGTCGTCGTAGGAACCATCATCGTAGGAACCATCATCGTAGGAACCGTCGTCGTAGGAACCATCATCGTAGGAACCGTCATCGTAGGAACCGTCGTCAGAGTAACTGTCGTCGTAGGAACCGTCATCCGAGGAGTCGTCTGTGCTGCCTGAGTTATTATCAGCAGAGTTAAAGTCTTCGGAAGTGATGTCAATGCCTTTATCTGCGTAATATTTTTCTGCTGTGATGGAGTCGGTATCTTCTACGACATTTCCGGATGCATCGATCATGTTCAGGTCTGTGTCAATAGTCACATCCAGGAGGTTGGTCCCTGTGGATGGAGTGACATTCATGGACATGATCTCGTTGAACTTTTTTTTCAGGTTGTCAAGAGTGAATACACCGGAACCAATGTATGACTGTACACCGTTCTGAGATGCAAGTTCTTCTGTGTAATCGGAAAGCATATATGGTCCGAATTCACCGGCATCGCTGTTGTAATGCATGACCAGAGGTTCCACTGTAGGGGTCAGGATCTCAATTGAGGTTTTGCCGTCCTGTACGGTTTTCTGAATGGTGAATTTTGCCATTCCGCCGAGAAGTTCTTCCAGCTTCTGCTGGGTGGATACGAAATTTCCCAGAGAGTAGAAGACTACAGTTTCATTGCCTTTGTCATCAGTAAGGCGGCCATATGGCTGGAGTACATGTGGATGTCCGCCGATGATGACATTTACGCCCTGCTCCATAAGGTAGGCTGCCCACTGTTTTTCGTATTCGTTTGGCATGGTTTCGTCTTCGGTACCCCAGTGTGCTACAAAGATGATGCAGTCGGCCTGCTGTTTTGCTTTCTGGATCATGGCTGTGATCTTGTCTTTGCGGATCATGTCGATCATGTAGTCTTTTCCTTCAATGCCGCCTACGTTTGTGCCGTAGGTGTAATCCAGAAATGCGATCTTGATACCGTTTACTTCACGGATCTTGACGGTGTCGGCATCTTCCTGGGAGTCATGGATCCCCAGAAGTGTGACATCCGGATATTTGGTTTTCCAGAAGTTCAGTGTGTCTGTGAGGAAGCCTTCTCCGAAGTCATCGATGTGGTTGTTGGCGGATTCTACTACATTGAATCCTGCTTTTATAATGGCGTCTCCTACTTCTGTGGGTGTTGCAAAGGATGGGTAGGAGCTTACGCTGTCATGGTCGGTTGTGAAGACGGTTTCCTGATCAATCATTTTGATGTCTGCGTCCTTGATGGCGTCCTGGATGTGGGTGTAGATCTTGTCGTAGTTCCAGTTGCCGTCAGAGGATGCGCCTGCGTCGATGAGACTCTGGTGATAGAGGTTGTCGCCTACTGCGATGACGGAGGCAGTGGTAGTTTCGGCAGTGGTGTCGGCTGCTTCCTGATCGGCCTTGGCTTTGACTGCCGCGGCTTTTTTCTGGGCGTCTATAGCTGGTTTGCGGATGAGGCGGTAGTCCAGCTGATTGAAGAAGAGGACCAGGATCGCAAGGACGATGACGGATGCCATAAGACTTACGCGGGCATTGCTGCGTTCGCGGAAGTTCAGGGGGATGTTGTCCTTGGGGTTGCGCCGGGGTTCTCTGAGGGGATCCGGGGTGGAGCTTTTTTTGAAGACTCCTTTGAGGGAGTCGGGGATTTTGATGTTGGGTGGAAATTTCATTTATGTTTTACCTTGTCTTTCTTTGGATTTTGAATGCGATTGATTGGTGATTGTTCGCTTTGTTATTTTTGATTTTTGTTGTGTGGTTGTATTATAGCAGATTTTTATTTTGGTGGGAAGAGGGTGGTGGGGGTGAACGTACGCCCGAGCCGGGGATGCTGTCTGGTCTGCGGCTTCGTCGGGGGCTGGCTTCTAGGCTGCCGGGAATCTGCTAAAAGCGTTTTCCAAAAGTCCGAACTCGCGTCTTGCAGCCGCTCAGACAGCGGACTTTTGAAAAACAACGCAGATTTCCGCCAGCCAAGAATCAGCTCCCCTCCTGCAGAGGCAGACCAGACAGCATCCCCGGCTCGGGCTGTGAGGTTCAAGGCGGTAGGGTTAGGGTGGTTGGGCGGGAGTTGGATGAGCCGTCAGCGCTGCGCTGGACGGCGTGGAGGAAAGGCTGAGTTTCCTTGTGGTTTGATGGGAAGGGGGTGGGCCGAGGTGCTTCGCTGTCGGCTGGGAGTGTGTCGAGGTGCTTCGTTGTCGGCTGGGAGTGTGTCGAATTGTGGTGGAATTTTTGGATGGGTTTTGCGTGATTTTTTTTCTGGTGTATGGTATGGTTGGTATATCTTATAAGATCTTTTGTCTGTATGGACATTCTTGGAGCTTCGGGTTCTGAAGCGTTTTCCATTTTTTGTTACTGTGAAGGTTCTGAAAATCCGTTTTATGGGGTTTTTATCCAATGCGTCGTAAAACCCCTTGCGTCAGCTATGGGGATATAAGACGCGTCCATCGAATTTATGCAAGTAAT
>NZ_QUJX01000024.1:0-48310 GCF_003480785.1 Ruminococcus sp. AM26-12LB
AATGAAACATAGAAGTTTATAACTTTTTATAAGTTTTCAGTAACGGATACCAGGGAGGTGAATGCGGTAAATGATGTTTTGAGGGAGTTGCTGGAGATGGTCAGGGTTGTTAAAGATGATGGAAAGGTTACGGTGGCGTATATGAAGAGTTTTGAGATTGAGCAGATGTGGATTAATAAGGGGATTGAACAGGGGATCAGTCAAGGAATCGCCCAAGGGATTGAACAGGGAATTAGCCAAGGAATTAGCCAAGGAATCAGCCAGGGAATTAGCCAGGGAATCACTCAAGGGATTGAACAGGGGCGGAGTGAAGAGAGGGTGAATACGTTGAGGGAGAAGGCGCGTGCGGATCGGCTGGAGAGGGAACTGAGGAAGCTGCGGAGGAGATGATGTTGTTTGGTTTTGGGAGAGTTCCTGGGTGTTTGGGCCTGGGGGCTCTTTTTTTGTGGGATGAATGGAGGGACGAACGGACAGTCTGCCAGCGGGGTGGCTGCAGGGGCTGAGTTTCCTTGTGATGTGCCGGGAGGTGGTGTGGCATCGGCGCTGCGTTGGATGTGTGTGGGGTGAGTTTTTTGCGATTTGTCGTGAGGGGATTGGGGGATAGAGGCTGTTTTGGATAGGGTGTGGTGTTTTTGTGTAATATTTAAATTTATTTTTGGAGTATTTTGGATTATAATTATGGAAAAAGATGGTTGGCCTGATTGGTTGACTGATTGACTGGTTGATTGATATCCGGAGTTTTGGTGACTGTTTTGTGTGACTTGAGAGATGGGCTTCGGATGTGTGTTGATGTGGCTTGAGAGATGGGCTTCGGATGTGTGCTGATGAGGGTTGAGAGATGGGCTTCGGATGTGTGCTGATGAGGGTTGAGAGATGAGCTTCGGATGTGTGCTGATGTGGCTTGAGAGAAGAGCTTCGGATGTATGCTGATGAGGGTTGAGAGAAGAGCTTTGGATGTGTGTTGATGAGGGGTGTGTGATGGGCTTCGGATGTGTGTTGATGTGGCTTGTGTGAGGGCTTCGGAGGTTTGTTGGTTTGGTTTTGAGGGTGGTCTTTTTGAGGGCTGCCTGGGTTTTGGTTTTGGAGGGGAGTGGAGTGTATGTGTGATTATGTGGTTTTGCCGCTTTTGAATTCGTCTTTTGAGCCTGGGAGGGCTCGGGAGGTTGTTGAGGGGTTTGTGGATGTGGATTTGAGGAATATTGCGCGGGCTGAGCTTTTTTATTTTACGGGGCAGGCGGAGGAGTGTTGTGAGATCACGAGGGGGTATCTGTCCAGCAGGGTTATTGAGCTGAAGCTTTCGGCGTGTATTTTGTATGGGTATTCTAATCTGACTCTGGGGAATGTGGCGGCGGCTAAGCGGGGGATGGAGGGAATCCAGTCCTGTGTGAAGATTGCTATGAAGAAGAAGGTTCCTAAGGATGTTTATGCGTCCTGTCTTCTGGCGGGGTATGTGGGGGCGGTTTTGCTTCATCTGCCTACGGATGGGATGCCTGCTTTTGGGGAGTACAGCAGGATGCTTCCTGAGGGGCTGAGGCTTTTTGCCACGTATGTGATGGCGCACCATACTTATCTTAACGGGGAGATATGGAGTGCTTATGGGATGGGGAAGGCTGCTTTGTTTATGGCGGAGAGGTCGTATCCGATCAGTATGACGTATATCCACTGTATGATGGCGGTGTGTGCGATCAACCGAAAGCATAAGCAGGAGGCACAGGAGGAGATGCTCCGGAGCTGGGAGCTGGCGAAGATGGATGGGTTTCTGGAGCCTTTTATTGAGCATCATGAGCTTTTGCGGGGGCTGATCGAGGCCTGTATCCGGAACCGGGATCCGGAGGCGTATCAGCGGATCACGGAGGGTGTGATTTCTTTCAGCAGGGGCTGGATGGCGCTTCATAATCCGGAAAACCGGAGAAAGGTTACGGGGGAGCTGTCGACGATGGAGTTTTCTATTGCCATGCTGGCAAGTGGGGGATGGACCAATAAGGAGATCGGAGAGCATCTGGGGATTTCCATTAATACTGTCAAGCATTACCTTACGGATATCTTTTGCAAGCTGAATGTCAAGAAGCGGGATGAGCTGAAAAAATTCATGTTAAAATAGTGACAGAGGCACTTTTTTTTGAAAAAACGGGCCTTACAAAACAACTGGTAGTGTTGTATAATAAATATCACGAATAGTCAGATTTTATCGGAGAAATCAGGCGAAAAGAACCAGTAAACGAGTAAGTTAAGAAGGAGGAGTTGAAGACTGATTTTCGATAGCATCTGATAATGTCAATATCCTTACCAAAAATGCCTGGTATATTGACACTACAATCACATAAGGGTAAAATACTGAAAAGGTGTAACCTGTTTACTCACCGGCTAAAAACATGAAGCTTTTTTAAGAGAAAGGAATATAAACAGAAGTAAAGTAATAAGAAATACAGTACACGTTAATGCACACATAGGAAAGCGGGAAAGGTATGAAAAAATTAAGGAATAATAAGATCAGAAAACTCCTGGCATTTATGGTGGCTTTGGCGTTGATGGTATCCTGTATGCCGAGTGCATATACGATCTCCGCGAGTGAGGCGTTCGGAGATGGAACGGAGGATATATTTACAGATGGCGAAATTACATCTGAACCAGCGGCCGAAGAATCGACACCGGATGTAAGCAGCGCTGACCAGGAGGAAACGGAACAGGCGCAGCAATCGACGCTTACATATGAAAATGATTCTGTTAAAGTAACAGCAGAGGCACTGGAGGACGGAGCTCTTCCGCAGAATACAGCATTGAAGGCTGACAGCGTAAACGAGAATTCATCCGTATCTTATGATACAGTTTCTCAGAAGCTTTCAGCAGCAGCTACAGACAAGGGCAGCAGCCTGAGAGGTTTTTTTGCGTATGATGTGTATTTTGCTGATGGCGACGGAAACAGAGTCGAGCCGAACGGCAGAGTCAGAGTAACTTTTGAGTACAAGACACCGGCAGCACCGGAGCTTACCGATGCAGCCAGCACGAGTGTAACCGTTGAGAAGCTTCATTATAACAGCAGTACCGGTGATACTGATGTTAACACCTTACAGGCCAACGAGGATCTGAAGGTTCTGAATGTCAACGAGGGCAAACAGATCCAGACACTTCAGGTTGAGACTGGCAACGCAGCTGTTTTTGCCGTTATGTGGGATTCTCCTGAGACAGCAGATGTCGAGGCGGAAGCTGTTTCCGGTAATGAGGACGAGGTGCCTATCGCATCAGAGGAGCTTACGGACGGAATGGATATTTCGGACGAGCCTGAGCAGGATGCAGCTGAGACACCGGCAGCAGAGAATCCGGATGCTGAACCTACCGAAGCGCCGGCAGAGGATCCGGATGTGGTGGAAGAACCGGCAGAGGATATTGCGAGCCCGGAGGAGGTTCCGGCAGCAGATGAGAATGGTGAGACAAGCCTGATCGAGGTTCTGGGAGACGATACGAATCTTCGCGTCAGCCCATCTATCGAGGCAGAGGTTCTGGCAACTGTAAACGCAGGAACACAGTTCACACTTCTGGATACCGTAACAGCAGAGGACGGAGCAACCTGGTACAAGGTTTCCTGGGAAGGAACCGAGGCTTACATAAGAAGTGATATGGCACAGGTTGTTGACAGCAGTGATGAGGCAGAAGAGCCTGAGGATGTTCTGGAAAGCGAAGAAGTTTCTTATTCCCAGGAAGTTGGTAATGTAGTTGTAACTGCAACAGCAGCGAAGGGCGTTATTCCGGAAGGTGCACAGTTTGTTGTGACTCCGATCGAGAAAGGTTCTGACCAGTATGCAGATATCGAGAAACAGCTTCACGAGGGCGCAGAAAATGAGAGTTATACAGTAGCAGGTTTTCTTGCATACGATATTAGTTTTCTGAATGACGATGGAACTAAGATCGAACCGCAGAACGGAAGTGTCAGGGTATCTATAGCCTACAAAGAAGCAGAAATCCCAGAAGATGTAGCTGAAACAGATACAGCACAGGAAAACATGAATGTATCTCTGGTACATTTTGTGGAGGATGCAAATGGTAATGTCACAGAAGTTGTTAATATGAGCAACGATGGACAGGCTGAAGTAAGTACAACCGACAATGGAGAGATTGAAAGTGCAAACTTTGAAACAGAGAGTTTTTCTACTTTCTCAGTTGTATGGTTGGCAGATGATTTCACTTCTGTACAGACAACTAGTAGTTATGGTGTGGAGGAAACTGTTGATAGTGCTAAAAGAGGTATTACTATCAATATGTTTAATTACGATACTGCTGGAATAAATGAAGGTCATTCTTTGAAGTTTAGTAATGGAAGTGATGGAGGAAACGAGGATTATAATAAGTATAGAGGGCCATCTGATCTCTCTCTTGGCATTATGCAAAAGAGATTGGGAGAAGATTCATATCCGATAGTAGATAAGGGTAAAAAAGAGAGTAGTTCGTATTTATTCTCAACGAAGGAAGGTACGGGCAAGGAGTTTTATTCTGATGCAAATTACTTATTTAAACAAGATGCAGATGGTTACTATGAATATGATAGTACTAAAAATTTTGCACAGTTTAATAAAAATACAAAAGAGTTTACTGTATATAAGGTACCAGGAAGTAGTAAAGATCCAATAGACCTACAACAAGGTTCGAAACATGGAAGTTTCTTTCCATTCAATACATTAGGTGATCATAAATACTGGGGTATTCCTCAAATTTCAGAAAAATCTCCAGATTTCCATTTTGGTATGACAATGTCAGCTAAATTCATTCAGCCAAAAGACGGAAAAATTAATGGTAATAATATGGTATTTGAGTTTTCTGGAGATGATGATGTATGGGTTTACATCGATGGCGTTTTGGTGTTGGATATTGGTGGTATTCATAATGAAGTGCTTGGTTCTATTAATTTTGCTGATGGTACAGTTAAAGTTGGTAGTAACATTAATACAAATTTAAAAAAATTATTTAATGATGCAAATATAAAAGGAGATTTTGTTAGCGGAAAGAGTATTTTTAAAGATTACACAGCGCATACAATCAATTTCTATTATCTCGAAAGAGGTAAGGGTGATTCCAACTGTAAGCTTAAGTTCAATCTTCCAACAGTTCCGAAGAAGTCGGTTACGGTTGAAAAACAGTTGAGTAATACGGATAAGGAGAAGTATGCAAATGTAGAGTTTAAATTTCAGTTACTTCTTCAGGATGACAAAGGGGAGTATGTTCCATCAAATACTGCAGGTACTTTAAGCGATGATAGCGAAGTTGAGTTCAATTGTGAAGAAATAAATGGCGTTCCCTACGATAATGTGTTTACGTTGAAACCTGGTCAGAAGGCAATTTTCTCTGGACTTGAGGAAAATAAGAATTATAAGGTTCGAGAACTTGGTGTATCAAAGGACAGATATGATCGGGTTTTAATCAATGGTGAAGAGACAACAAATGAGAATGGAAATGTTATTTCTAAGGAAGCTACAGTTGGCAGTAGACCAGTGGTAGTGGTTACCAATGTACTTGCCAGTGTTGCAGAACTTGATCTCAAAAAAGTCAATAAGGATCAGAAAGCGTTAAGTGGTGCTCAATTTACTCTTGTAAATTCAAAAACCAAAGAATCACAGAGTGCTATATCAGCAGATGGAACAGGACGTGTTAATTTTACAAGGTTAGGACTTGGGACATATACATTAACAGAAGACCTTGCACCTGATGGATATGAAGCATCAAATGAATCTTGGATTGTAAAGGTTACGTTATCTGATGATAAGAAGGCAGTGGCAACTCTTTATAAAGCAGATGGCAAGACAAAGATAGAAAAAGATACAAGTGATTCATTGTATCATATCATGAATTATACACAGCAGGAGATTATTGAATCCAGTATGGATTACAGTAAGACTGCAACTGTAAACGACTGGGATAAGAGAATTTATGACATCAATATTACAGCATCATCCAAAACAACAAGTTCTAGCGTAGTAACAACAGGTGGAATTGCGGATGTAGTAATGGCATTAGATGTTTCTGGCTCCATGAGATATACACAGACAGCGGGAGATACGGAGACAGACTACAGTAAAGTTGGAAGATATAATGAGATTAGAAATTCATTGAATCCAAATAAGATTTATTACTATAATAAGTATTATAAGTATCCAATGATTAATGTAGGTAATAAGTGGATGTATTATTATACTAGTTTGATAGGGAGCTATTGGCAGGAGATTGGGGATTCTGATGATACTAAAATATATCAGTGGCCATCAAGAATAACTGCGTTAAAAGAAGTAGTAAATCAATTTATAAGAAATACGGCTACAAGTTCATCTGAGAGTAATATAGGACTAGCGCCATTTAATACAGCTGTTACAAATGCTACAGAGACATTGTTAAATGTTGATAAAAATAAGGATACTTTGATAAAAAATGTTAGTCAGTTGTCTGTAACAGGCGGAACATCACCAGATACAGCATTAAATAAAGCATTGGAACTCTTGAATAATGCTAAAAATCCTAAATATGTAATCTTGTTTACCGATGGAGAACCAACAGGTCCTAGTGATAAGTGGGATAAGAATTATCAGCAAAAGGCAGAAACTGCCGCTAAGAGCTTAAAGGATAAAGGTATCAAAGTATTTACGGTAGGTTTTGCATTAAGTGAGAGAGGACAAAAATTCCTGGCAGGTGATGAAAAAGATTCGAAAAATTATCCAGGAATTGCATCTGAAGGTTGTGCATTTAATGCGACTAATGCGGAGGATCTTGCTAAAATTTTTGAGAAAATCCAACATACAGTTACTGAGGATACTGCTATTCAGAATGCTACTGTTACAGATGTAATTGATCCGAGATTTGTAATTCTTGACAAAGAGGGAAATGCTATCACAGCGGATCAGTTAAAGGATGGAAAAACAGTCCAAGTTAAAGACGGAACAGTTTATCTTGATGCTAAGGGAAATCAGTGTATTAAATGGGAAAGACAGAGAATTCCTAATAAAAAGGAAAATGAAGCCGGCGATGCTTGTTGGAGTAGATCTATTAAAGTAAAAGCCAAAGATGATTACATCGGTGGCAACAATGTTCCAACCAACGTATCACCGGATTCCAAGATTTCTACAGGATATGGAGACGCGATTTTACCACAGCCAACAGTTAATGTAAAAGCAGATCTGACAGTGGATAATCTTGAGAAGGTTATTTTCTTAGGAGATCCAACACCGACAGCTGATTTACCAGATTCTATGTTGAGTTCTATTTTGCAGAAAAGCAAAAACTATGTCTATAATGAGACGACTAAAGAACTGGAGCCAGTACGGGTAACTAGAGATGATCTTACTTGTAGTTGGGCGAAAGATGAAACATTTGGAAATGATGAACTTACTGATTTGGAGAGTATGGCAGGGGATCATCCAACAGAAGATCCTACTAGATATTATCTGAAAGTAACGTATAATGCTGGTGAACCGACAGAGACAGTTGGCAAAAAGCCAGGTAGTACAGCAAATACAGATGGGCATATTGCTGGTGGAGAGACCCACATAGTAACCGCTATAAATAGCGACACTAAGAATTATCCAGATAAAGAATATGGAGTTTATACAATCCATATTATCAAAGGTCAGATTCAGATTACTAAGAAGCTTGAAGATGTTGCAAAGAAAGATGGAACATTTACCTTTAATATTTATAAAGGTAGTGCAGATGAATCAAATCTTGTAACAATAGTAACTGCGACTGTAAAAGCTGGGAATACCGACGCTAAGTTCACTATGGGGAATAATGAATCCGAAAAAGCCATTGTTGCCGGGTTGGCTCGTGGTGAGTATATTGTGCAGGAAGTAAGCAAGAGTGGTTATCAGTTGTTAAATGCAAGTAATGATTCAAAGGTAACAAATTGTAAATCTGAAGAGAGTGAAGATATCAAATTTACAATTGGTACAGACAACGATAACAAAAATGCATTAGAGGCTGAAGCACTGAACGTTGGAAGTGTTGATTATGCAAATTATGCAGGTCCAGGATGTGTTGGTAAAGTTGATTATACTAACAAAGAAACTGTGGCTAATGTAGATTTTGTAAAAGTTGATGCGGCAGATAATAATATAACGATTAATGGAGCAATGTTTACACTTTATAAAGCGGATGAAAGCTGGACTAAAGGTAAAGAAGTCGAAAGGGTGACATCTAAAAATGGTGGAACATTTGGATTTGAAAAATTGCTTCCAGGTAATTATCTGTTAAATGAAACAAAAGCAGCTACAGGCTATTCGTTAGTAACTGAGCCTTGGAAAATCGTCATTAAAAATAACGGAGAAGTTACAGTTACAAAGAATGACGGAGAACCAGTAATAGCAAAGAATTCTGATAAGAGATATATGATTGAAAACGCAAAGGTATATTCCTTACCAGAATCCGGTGGTCCGGGAACCTATGGATTTACAATCAGTGGTGTAGCGATTCTTGCAACTGCACTCCTGTTGTTTATAAATAATAAACGAAGGGAGGAAGAAGCAAAGAGATCGTAACACATTAATTGTAAATGGCCGATGAAGGGCGAAAAAGAAAAATGCAGAGAAAGAAAGGAGCAAACCTTATGAAAAATTTATTTAAAAAGATTGGTGCATTATTAGTGGCAGCGGTTATGGTACTGTCTATGTGCACAGCGGTATTTGCAGATGGAAATGCTACAATTAAACTTACAGATTTTAATACGGCAGACAGTGTTGAGTGTATGCAGATCATTCAAAAGGATGAGAGCACAACTTCTGGTTGGGCATTTACGAATGGAGCAGGAGCATGCTTCATAGAAGCATTAGGAATGACAGATTCCGCTGATGCACAGCAGGAAGTTATCTGGGGATTAATTAAGTTTCAAGATCCTAATGTTGTTTTACCGACTGGTGTAACAGCAAAACAGGTAACAGCAGCAAATATTGACTTAGCATTAAGTAAAGTTGCAGCACTTACTGGATTCACAAAATTAACAGATAAGACAAAAATTGAAGTAAGTGAAGCTGGTATTTATGCAATTAAAGCAGAAGAGGAAGGCTATACTTATAAAACAGCAACTGCTTATGTAGGATTTGGCGAGCCATATCCAGCGTTATCAGGTACAGAAGTAATTGCTAAAAAATCTTCAACATCTGTAGATAAAACAACAGAAGATGCCGATCATGTAGTAGCAATTGGAGATATTGTAACTTATACAATCGAAGCATACGTACCTTTTATTGATGCAGCAAATACAGAGAACAGAACATTTACAATCACTGATAAAATTACTGGTGCTGATTACTATTTAGCAGGACCAAATGCTGTTAATAGTGTAACAATGGAAGGCAAAGATGGCCAGGTTGGTAAAATCGTAGTAAATGATAAAGGCAATGGATTTACTGTTGATTTAGGTGAATTAGTTGCAGATACAGCTAATCCGAATGCTGGAAAGAAAATTACAGTTACTTATACCGTAAAAGTAAATGAAACAACAGTAGAAAATAAAGCAGGTAGCCATGCAGCAGGTGTAGATTACGGCGGAAATAATGTTCCGGTTAAGTTATTTACTGGAGAATTAGTTCTGATGAAATATGGCGATGGTGATGTGAATAAGGCATTGGAAGGTGCTGAGTTTGTATTGTATAAAGATGGAGAAGAAGTACCGTTAACGTTCGTAAAGGAAGAAAAAACTGGAAAATATAAATATGCTCCAGATACAGAAGGTGCTGATTCAAAACTTGTGACAGATGCAAATGGTTATATTGACGTAGAAGGTTTAGATGTTGGTTCTTATCACTTTGAAGAAACAAAAGCACCACAAGGATATTCTATTAATACAGATGGTAAGACACTTACACTTACTGTAAACGGAAAAGTTGCTACAGCTAAATTGTATAATGAAGGTGGCTTAAATGATACCAAACTCAACTCCCTTCCATCCACAGGTGGCATGGGAACATACCTCTTCACTATCATCGGTGTTGTAGTTATGGCTGGCGCTGCTGGTGCTTTCTTCATCAGCCGCAGAAAAGGATCTGAGGAGTAATCGTTTGATTGCCGGATCGATTCAATTCAAAAATTATTTATAAGCAACGACAAAGCAAGTATTAGAACAGAATAGTTTCTGATTATTCTGTTGAAGAAATCATTACCGCCCGGCCCCTTCGGGGGCCGGAATGGTAATACAACAGTATGGAGAAACCTATGAGAAAGAATAAGAAGAAAAATTATATTGGACTTGGTTTGCTGTTTCTGATAGGGTTGTCCATACTGCTGTATCCAATGGTCAGTGATGCCTGGAACCGGTACAGGGACAGCCTGCTGATCAGTAATTATAGCAGCAGTGTTTCTTCGGATGATAATTCGGAGAAGATTGACAGCATGTGGAAGGCAGCGCAGGAGTATAATGAACAGATCAAGCAGGAAAGTGTGCCGGATGCTTTTTCCGTGAGGGATGGACAGACGGACAGTACATATGAGTCTCTTCTGAACCTGAATGGTGATGGAATGATGGGGTATGTGGAGATTCCTGTGATTGATGTGAGCATTCCAATCTATCATTACACGACAGATGAGTCTCTGGAGAAGGGTGCCGGTCATTTGTTTGGCAGCAGTCTTCCGGTTGGCGGCAAGAGTACCCATTGTATTTTGTCGGCACACAGAGGACTTCCAAGTGCGAAACTTTTTACAGATCTGAATCTTGTGGAAGAGGGAGATGTTTTTTACCTGCATGTGCTGGGTAAGACGCTTGCCTACGAGGTGGATCAGATTCTTACCGTTCTTCCGGAGCAGACAGAGTCTCTGGGTATCACGGATGGGGATGATTATGTAACGCTGGTTACGTGTACGCCTTATGCGGTGAATACGCACAGACTTCTGGTGAGGGGACACAGAGTTCCGATGAAGGCTGCGAAGGCGGTTCAGAAAACAGAGAAGAAGGTTACCGGAATCACCAATCCGACGCTTCCGATGCTTGCTCTCTGTGTTGTGATCGGAATTGTGATCGCGGTGATCCTGGTTGCCGGTATCAATTCTGTTCAGAACAAAAAACGACGCAGGAAATGATTTATGGCTAAAAAGAAAAAAAAGAAAAAGAGTAATGTTGTCCTGAACATTTTTATCGCCCTGGTGTTTCTGGCAGGTGCGGGTGTGTTCCTTTATCCTACGATCAGTGATATGTGGAACCAGTACCGTAACGCACAGCTGGTCAGTAAGTACGAGGAAGCGGTAACAGAGCTTTCGGACAATGACTATGACAGGCTGTGGAAAGAGGCGAAGGAGTATAATGCCGAGCATCCGGTGAATGCCATTGTAGATGCTTTTGAGGAAGAGGATACTTATGAGCTGAGTCATCCTTATGACATGGTTCTGGATCCGAACGGTGATGGTCTGATGGGGAGTATCGAGATCCCGAAGATCAAAGCCAGACTGGCGATCTATCACGGACTGAGCAAAACGGTCCTGGAAAAGGGTGTCGGTCATGTGGAGGGTACCAGCCTTCCGATTGGAGGAAAGAGCACCCATGCGGTTCTGGCGGCGCATCGAGGTCTTCCTAACGCAAAGCTTTTTACAGATCTGGATCAGATGGAAAAGGGAGATATTTTTATCCTGCATATTCTTGGCAAGAATCTGGCCTACAAGGTGGATCAGATCAAGACGGTGCTTCCGAATGAGACCAGTGACCTGGATATTGTTGAGGGTGAGGATCATGTGACACTGGTTACGTGTACGCCTTATGCGGTGAATACACACAGACTTCTTGTTCGTGGTATTCGGACGAAGTATGTGGAGGAAGAAGTTACTAAGAATGACGAAACGATTCCGCAGAAGCTTGCGGTTGTGGATCCGAAGAGGGTTCTTGCCGGCGGTGCGGCAGCGCTTGTTATTCTGATTCTGCTGATTTACCTGATTGTCCGCCGCAAGGATAAAAAACGCAGAATGAAACAGCTTTCAGAAAGGAAAGAGGAGGCAGAGAGCGATGAAAAATAGAAGAAAGCAAGGGAAAATATTCCGGAGCCTTCTGGCTGTTCTGATGCTGACGGCTATGCTGGTCACGAGTGTTTTGCAGCCGGTTTTCGCCGGGGATTATGTAGCTGGAACAATGGGTAATCTGACGTTGACGGTTCAGCAGGAATCGGAGGATGGTACTGCAACGACTCCGCTTCAGGGTGTGAACCTGGCGCTTTATAAGGTCGGAGGTGTTGATACTTCTGATGGTAATGTGCATTTTGTGCTGGATAGTGCACTGGCTTCAACGGGGATCAATTTTGATTCTATTACTACCGCAGATGCCTGGCGTTCTGCAGCAGAGACGCTGGCCGGTGCTGTGACTGGTGTGGAGCTGGAGGTAAAAACTGATTCTTCGGATGAAAATGGAAATATGATTTTCTCGAAGCTTGCTGAGGGGATGTATCTGGTGGTACAGAATGACGTTGACACCAGTGATGTTACGGTTTCACCGATGCTGATCTCCGTTCCTTTTGCAGATCAGGAGCAGGGCTGGATGTACGATGTACAGGCTTATCCGAAGTCTGTAAGTAATCCGCAGAAGCATACACAGATCCAGGTTACGAAGAGGATCTATAATGTTGATGAGAACGACAATGTGATTCCTCTGGAAACGAAGGAGGATGTAACTTATAATGTTGGGCTTTACCTTGATCCGGATGGAAATGCCCCTTACGGAGAAATGCAGAAAATCCATATCCAGAATGCTTCCAGTGGTACAGCTACATGGACGGATGTTCCGGATGGCACCTATTATGTATTTGAGCTGGATGAGGATGGAAATCTTCTTCAGCAGAATACGAAGATCGAGGTGGATGAGGAGAATCTTTACTACTACAATGTAACGAAGCTGAATGGCGAGAGTGAAGAGAAGTCCAATCAGGTTGTGATCGGTGGAGATAGTGGTGCTACTGAGGCAGCGGCTTATGTAAATAACTATTATACAAAGATTTCCGATATATTCAGCCGTAACGGATTTATCAACATTAAGAAGAATGTGATGATCGATGGTGTTGCTTCTACTGTGGATGATACGTTCTATGCAGGTGTGTTCTCCACTGAGAGTAACGGTGAGCTGACGCTTGAGAAGGTAGTGACTCTGAAACAGAATGATAGTGTTCAGGTAATGTTGGATCTTCCAAAGGATCAGGAGATCAACAGTGTTACGTATACTGTTCTGGAGACGGATAAGGATGGAAATCCGGTTGATGATGATACCTTTAAGTATACAGTTACCGGTCAGGGTGAGGTTACACTGAATAATGATAACCGATATACTGTAACAAAGGAGATCACCAACAGTCTTTCTTCCGAGCCGACACCGATTCCGACTGTTACACCTGGAACAAATCATGGTGGAAATGATCGGATCACTCCGATCCCGAATAACGGTACAGCGGGCGGAACTGCTCCGAACGATACCAGCGGTACAGCAAGACGTTCTGTAAAGACCGGCGATGATACACCGATCGGTGTATGGGTTGGAATCCTTGCAGCAGCGATCATTGTTGGCGGTGGTGCAGCTTATGGAGTTAAGAGAAAGAAGAAAAAATAAATAACGGATCATTCTGAAGGATGATCGATGGAAGAACCGGGCGATGTGGATGCCCGGTTCTTTTTTTGGAATATTTATGTATTGGGGATGAAAAAGCAGCGGGTGATATTTTTTATCGAAAATTGCTCTTGACATTTTTGTATGATAAGTATATTGTATGTGTTGCAGTAAATTTCATAAAAGATAGCCTTTTATTCAGAGTGGTGGAGATACAAAGGATCTATGAAGCCACGGCAACCCCGGAGAATCCAGGAAGGTGCCAACCTGAGCGAGCAATCGAACAATAAGAGGATTGTTTACAGAACTTAAACAGTCCGGATTGTACGGGCTGTTTTTTATGTATATAACCATTGTTTTATTACAAAAGGAGAAGATCATGGAGAAAATTTTATTTACATCTGAATCTGTAACTGAGGGTCATCCTGACAAGGTCTGCGACTCTATTTCCGATGCGATCCTTGATGCTATGATGGCACAGGATCCGATGAGCCGTGTTGCCTGCGAGACTGCTACTACAACAGGTCTTGTACTTGTTATGGGCGAGATCACAACCAAGGCTAATGTTGATATCCAGAAGATCGTTCGCGATACTATCCGTGAGATCGGATATGACAATGCGGATTATGGCTTTGATGCGGATACCTGTGCGGTTATCACATCACTTGACAAGCAGTCCACAGATATCGCTATGGGTGTTGACAAGGCTCTTGAGCAGAAAGAGGACGATATGAATGAGGACGAGCTGGATTCCATCGGTGCCGGTGACCAGGGTCTTCAGTTTGGTTATGCTTCCAATGAGACTGAGGAGTATATGCCATATGCCATCAATATGGCTCACAAGCTTGCTCAGCAGCTGACAAAGGTTCGTAAGGACGGCACTCTGAAATATTTAAGACCGGATGGAAAGACTCAGGTTACTGTTGAGTATGATGAGGCCGGCAAGCCGAAGAGAATCGATGCTGTTGTATGCTCTACACAGCATGATCCGGATGTTACTCAGGAGCAGATCCATGAGGATATTAAGAAGTATGTTTTTGATGCGATCATTCCGGCTGATATGGTTGATGCGGATACGAAGTATTTCATCAATCCGACAGGTCGTTTTGTTATCGGCGGACCTCACGGTGACAGTGGTCTGACAGGTCGTAAGATCATCGTTGATACCTACGGCGGAACAGGACGTCACGGCGGCGGTGCTTTCTCCGGTAAGGACTGCACAAAGGTTGACCGTTCTGCTGCTTATGCTGCACGTTATGTTGCAAAGAACATTGTTGCAGCCGGTCTTGCTGACAAGTGTGAGATCCAGCTTTCCTATGCGATCGGTGTTGCGCATCCGACTTCTGTCAGTGTGAATACCTTCGGAACAGGTAAGCTTTCTGAGACTAAGCTTGTTGAGATCGTTCGTGAGAATTTTGATCTTCGTCCGGCTGGTATCATCAAGATGCTTGACCTTCGCCGTCCGATCTACAAGCAGACTGCTGCTTATGGTCATTTCGGCCGTACAGATGTTGATCTTCCATGGGAGCATCTGGACAAGGTTGAGACTCTGAAGAAGTATCTTTGCAACAGCTACGAATAATCGTTTCAGAAGAATAAAGAGTGAAGCCCCCGGTAGTGCCAGTACCGGGGGCTTCTTGCATGGTGAGATGGGGTTTTTTATAGAAAATTTAGAGATAGGGAATATAGTTTATGTTATAATACGTGTATGTGAATGTGTGAATTTATAAAGGACGGAGATACAGATGAAGTTAAAAACACGTATTATTGTAGGCTTCGTTGCAATCATCCTGCTGCCGCTGCTTCTTTTTTCCGCAAGTCTGTACGGGTTCAGCCAGACGCAGGCGAAGCATGTGCAGGAGAGCAGCAGCCAGGCTTCGGATTCCAGCCAGATGGTCTATGATATTTCGCTGCCGCAGTCTTCCAGCAGCCAGGTGAAGCTGATGGCTAAGGATATGATCCTGACCGCAACGATCATCCTTGTTTTTACCGCATTGTCCGTAGGGCTGTGGATCTATCGGAGCATTGCGGTTCCGCTGGTGAAGCTTAAGAAGGCTACCAAGAACATCAAGGAGGGGAATCTGGATTTTGTGCTGGAGGTTGAGGGGAATGATGAATTTTCCCAGCTTTGCCAGGATTTTGAGGAGATGCGTAAGCGTCTGAAGGAGTCCACGGAAGAGAAGATCCTGATGGATAAGGAGAATAAGGAGCTGATCAGCAATATTTCCCATGACCTGAAGACGCCGATCACTGCGGTGAAGGGTTATGTGGAGGGGATCATGGATGGTGTGGCGGATACGCCGGAGAAGATGGACCGGTATGTGCGTACCATTTATAATAAGACCAATGAGATGGATCATCTGATCAATGAGCTGACCTTTTATTCCAAGATCGATACCAACCGTATTCCGTATACGTTCAGCAAGTTGAATGTGGAGGATTATTTTTCGGATTGTGCGGAGGAGCTTGGGCTTGAGATGGAGACCAGGGGGATCGAGCTTGTGTATGCCAATTATGTGGAGAAGGGTGTGCAGGTTATTGCGGATGGTGAGCAGATCCGCCGTGTGATCCATAATATCGTGAGTAATGCCATTAAGTATATGGAGAAGCCAAGGGGGATCATCCAGCTTCGTGTGAAGGATGTGGGTGATTTTATCCAGGTGGAGATCGAGGATAACGGCAAGGGTATTGCCGCCAAGGATCTGCCGTATATTTTTGACCGTTTTTACCGTACCGATGTTTCCAGAAATTCTTCCAAGGGAGGAAGCGGTATCGGACTTTCCATCGTAAAGAAGATCATGGAGGATCATGGTGGAAAGGTCTGGGCTACAAGCCGGCTGGGGATTGGAACGATCATGTATTTTGTTCTCAGAAAATATCAGGAGGTACCGATGAATGAGTAGGATTTTGATCATAGAGGATGAGGAAGCGATCGCGGATCTGGAGAAGGATTACCTGGAGCTTTCGGGTTTTGAGGTGGAGATCGAGAACCGTGGTGATACGGGGCTTGTACGTGCCATGAAGGAGGAGTTTGATCTGATCATCCTGGATCTGATGCTTCCGGAGGTGGATGGCTTCGATATCTGCCGGCAGGTCCGTGAGGAGAAGAATACGCCGATCATTATGGTTTCTGCCAAGAAGGATGATATCGATAAGATTCGCGGACTGGGTCTTGGTGCGGATGATTATATGACCAAGCCGTTCAGCCCAAGTGAGCTGGTTGCACGTGTGAAGGCGCATATGGAGCGTTATAACCGGCTGGTTGGTTCCAATGTGCATAAGAATGATGTGATCGAGATCCGTGGTATTAAGATCGATAAGACGGCCAGGCGTGTGTGGGTCAATGGTGAGGAGACGACGTTTACTACCAAGGAGTTTGATCTTCTGACTTTTCTGGCTGAGAATCCGAACAGGGTTTTTACCAAGGAGGAGCTTTTCCGGGAGATCTGGGATATGGAGTCTGTGGGTGATATCGCTACGGTTACGGTGCATATCAAGAAGATCCGTGAGAAGATCGAGTTTAATACGGCCAAGCCTCAGTATATTGAGACGATCTGGGGTGTGGGGTACCGGTTTAAGGTGTGAGTCTGTGGGGAAGGCTTCGGATGGAGCTGCTGCAGGTGTATGAGTGCAGATCGGAATGATGGTGTATGATCTGCCGGGTGCTTTTGAGAGGAGTGGAGATATGCCGCTGTTGAGGGAAAGAATTTATACGATAGAGGATATTTATGCTTTGCCGGAGGGTGAAAGAGCGGAACTGATCGATGGACATATTTATTATATGGCGCCGCCGAATACGATGCATCAGAGGATTTCAAGTATTTTGTCCAGAAAAATAGGTAACTATATAGATTCTAACAAGGGCAAATGTGAGGTGTTTGCCGCACCGTTTGCGGTGTATCTGGATGAGAAGACGAATACTTATGTGGAACCGGATGTTTCTGTTATCTGTGATCCGGATAAGCTGGATGACAGGGGATGTAAGGGGGCTCCGGACTGGATCATCGAGATCGTTTCTCCGGCGAGCAGGCGTATGGATTATTATACCAAGCTGTTTAAATACAGGACTGCCGGTGTGAGAGAGTACTGGATCGTGGATCCTGTGAAGAAGCTGGTAATGGTGTATGATTTTGAAAATGAGGATACGGAGCAGTATACATTTCAGGATTCGATCAAGGTGGGAATCTATGAGGAGCTGAGGATCGATTTTGCTGAGATGTGATAAAAATGGAGGGGAATATCGTCTGGTGATAGCCCCTCCTTGTTTTTAGGATGAAAAGGACGAACTATGGAAGACAGATTATACAAGAAACTGGAAGCGTACGGTAAGAGTGATTTTTATCCGTTTCATATGCCGGGGCATAAGAGGAATCCGCTGGCTGTGGAGGGGGATTTTCCGGTGGAGATGGATATTACGGAGATTGACGGGTTTGATAACCTGCATCATGCTGAGGATATTTTGAAAAGGGCGCAGGAGGATGTTGCACGGCTTTATGGTGTGCCGGAGAGTTTTTACAGTATTAATGGAAGCTCCGGGGCGATCCTGGCGGCGGTGTCTGCGGCTGTGGATAAGGGGGGACAGATCCTGGTGGCAAGGAACTGCCATAAGGCGGTTTACCATGCAATTTATCTGCGGGAGCTGAGTGTCACGTATATTTATCCACATGAGGATCCGAAATTGGGGATAAACGGAGGGATTTCACCTGGCCGTGTGGAAATGTATCTGGCGGAAAATCCGGAGATCCAGGCGGTGCTGATCACTTCGCCGACTTATGACGGGATCGTGTCGGATGTGGCGAGGATCGCGGAGATCGCGCATCGCTATGGTGTGCCGCTGATCGTGGATGAGGCTCACGGGGCGCATTTTCGGTTTTCGGATTATTTTCCGGTGTCTGCGGCGCAGCTTGGTGCGGATGTGGTGATCAACAGTGTGCATAAGACGCTGCCCTGTCTGACCCAGACGGGGGTGATCCACCTGTGCAGTGATCGTGTGAGCCGGGAAAAACTGAAGCGTTTTCTGGGAATCTATCAGAGCAGCAGTCCTTCTTATATTCTTATGAGCAGCATTGATGCGTGCATGGATAAGCTGGAGCGTGAGGGGGATGAGATGTTCCGTGTGTTTACGGAGAATCTGGAAAAAGCACGCAGGCGTCTTTCCGAGTGTAAGTATATCCGGCTGGTAACGCCGCAGGCCTGTGAGTGCCAGAGAGTTTTTGATTTTGACAGATCCAAGATATTGCTTTCTACTGTGGACAGTTCGCTGAACGGCCGGGAGCTGCATCAGATCCTCCGGAGGGAGTTTCATCTGGAAATGGAGATGGAGGCGGAGAATTATGTGCTGGCGCTGGCGGCTGTGGGTGATACGGCGGAGGGTTTTGAGCGGCTTTGTGATGCTATTGAAGAAATTGACCGCCGTGAATCGTTAAAATACAGAGAAGAGGCTGTGGAGAAGGAGCCTTTGAAAAACGGAAAAATGAAGCAGATCATGCGGATCTCCCAGGCTATGGATGCGGAGAGTGAACGGTGTCCGCTGGATGAGTGTATCGGACGTACGTCCGGGGAGTTTGCGTATCTTTATCCGCCGGGAATCCCGCTGATCGTTCCGGGGGAACAGATTTCTGGACATTTCGTGAAAAATGTGAGAAGATACCTGGAACAGGGCTTTGAGGTCCAGGGTCTGAGCGACCAGACCAGTGAGACGGTGTGTGTTGTGAGAAATGAGATGTAACAGAGGAGACATATGGGAAAGATTTTTTACATTATGGGAAAAAGCTCTTCCGGTAAGGACAGTATTTACAGACAGCTGGAGGGGAACCAGGAGCTGGGGCTTAAGCGGCTTGTGATCTATACTACCCGTCCGATCCGGGATGGAGAGGAGAACGGAAGAGAATATTTTTTTGCAGATGAGAATAAACTGAAGGAGTTCCGAAGAAACGGGAAGCTGATCGAGGCGCGTACTTATCAGACAGTTTACGGGCCGTGGACATATTTTACTGCGGATGACGGGCAGGTGTCTGTGGGTAATGACAGCTATCTGGGGATCGGTACACTGGAGTCTTTTGTGAGGCTCCGGGAGTATTACGGCAATGAAGTGATGTGGCCGGTTTATATAGAGGTGGAAGACGGAGAGCGTCTGGAGCGTGCGCTTGCCAGGGAGAAGACCCAGGAGGTGCCGAAGTACGAGGAGATGTGCAGGCGTTTTCTTGCAGACCAGAATGATTTTTCTGAGGAAAATATTCTTAAAGCAGGTATATGGAAGCGTTTTGAGAATCATAATCTGGATGAATGTGTGAAGGAGATCGTAAATTATATAAAATCTGTACAATAAGGAAAAATAGTTTTTTTTATACAGAAGATTATGTTATAATTAGTTGAAAGATGTCCGCCGGGTATAACGGAGGGCACAAAAGGCAGAAAGAGGTGATTCTTATGGCAGGATTTCATGACATCATCGGCCATGACGATATAATCAGGCATTTGAAGAATGCGATAGAGACAGGGAAGGTATCCCACTCTTATATTTTTACAGGGGAACCGGGATCCGGCAAGAAGCTTCTTGCGGGGACTTTTGCGGCAGCGCTGCAGTGTGAATCGGGAGAGTCTGAACCGTGTATGACTTGTGATTCCTGTAAGAAGGTGATCGGCAAGAATCATCCGGATATCATTACAGTAACTCATGAGAAGCCTGGAAGCATCAGCATTGACGAGGTGCGTGATCAGGTTGTGCGTGATGTGGATATCAAGCCGTACTGCAGTCCGTATAAGATCTATATCATTCCGGATGCGGAGATGATGACGGTGCAGGCGCAGAATGCCATTTTGAAAACTATCGAGGAACCGCCGGAATATGCGGTGATCATGCTGCTGACAAGCAATATCGACAGTCTTCTTCCTACGATCCGTTCCAGATGTGTGCGTCTGGATCTGAAGGTGGTGGATGACAGTCTTGTGAAGGAATATCTGATGGAGCATCTTCAGGTGCCGGATTATCAGGCTGAGATCGATGCGTCTTATGCGCAGGGCAGTATCGGCAAGGCGAAGGAGGCTGCGACTTCTCAGGAGTTTGCAGATATGACTGCCAATGCCCTGAAGATTTTGAAATATGCCAATTCCATGGAGGTTTATGAGCTGACAGAGGCGATCAAGACTTTGACTGCTGATAAGAATAATATCAATGATTATCTGGATATTTTCCAGTTCTGGTTCCGCGATGTTCTGATGTTTAAGGCAACAAGGGAAATTGACAACCTGGTTTTTAAACAGGAGATTAATTTTATCAGAGAGCAGGCCAGCGAGCGTTCTTATGAGAATATCGAAAAAATCCTTGAGGCACTGGAGAAGACGAAGGTGCGTCTCCGTGCCAATGTTAATCTCGAACTTGCCTTGGAGCTCCTGTTCCTGACAATTAGGGAGAAATAGAATGGAAAAGGTAGTTGGAGTCAGATTTCGTAACGTTGGTAAGATTTATTATTTTAATCCTAAGAATTATAAGGTGAAGGTCGGCGATCATGTGATCGTGGAGACTGCCCGTGGTGTGGAGTATGGCCGTGTTGTCCTGGAGCCGCGCAGCGTGAAGGAGGACGAGGTGGTCCATCCGCTGAAGGAGGTTCTCCGTGTTGCAACGAAGGAGGACGAGGATCATGAGGCTGAGAACCGCCAGAAGGAGAAAGAGGCTTTTAAGATCTGTAAGAAGAAGATCCGTGAGCATGGGCTTGATATGAAGCTGATCGATGCGGAGTATACCTTTGATAATAACAAGGTGCTGTTTTATTTTACAGCGGATGGCCGTATTGATTTCCGGCAGCTGGTTAAGGATCTGGCGTCTGTGTTTAAGACCAGGATCGAGCTTCGTCAGATCGGTGTCCGTGATGAGACGAAGATCCTTGGCGGTATTGGTATCTGTGGAAGGACGCTTTGCTGTCATACGTATCTTTCGGAGTTTGCGCCGGTTTCCATCAAGATGGCGAAGGAGCAGAATCTTTCTCTGAACCAGACGAAGATTTCTGGTGTCTGTGGTCGTCTGATGTGCTGTCTGAAGAATGAGCAGGAGACTTATGAGGAGCTGAACCGGAATCTTCCGGGTATCGGTGATATGGTAACGACGCCGCAGGGTGTTTCGGGTACGGTCCAGAGTGTGAATGTTCTCAGGCAGATGGTTAAGATCGTGGTTGAGGTGAATGACGAGAAGGAGATCCAGGAGTTTCCGGTCCGTGATCTGAGGTTCCGCCCTAAGAGAAAAAAGGGTAAGGGTGGTTCTGCTGACCACGAGGAGAAAGAGGTTAAAAAGGGAGATTCGAAGCCGAATGAGAAGTGATCTGGTTTATTGCGGTGAGCGTGTGGATGATCTTCAGAATGGGTTGTTTGTGATCCAGGATCCGAAGAAGTTTTGCTTTGGGATGGATGCGGTTCTGTTGTCTGGCTTTGCCCGGGTGAAGAGGGGTGAGGTTGCGCTGGATATGGGGACCGGTACGGGGATCATTCCGATCTTGCTTTCTGATCGTACGGATGGGGAGCATTTCACGGGGCTGGAGATCCAGCATGAGTGTGCGGAGATGGCTGACCGTAGTGTGAGGTATAATGGTCTTGAGGACAGGGTTCGGATCGTTGAGGGTGATATCAGGGAGGCTGCCGGGATTTTTGGGGCGGCTTCTTTTGATGTGGTGACGTGTAATCCGCCGTATATGATCGGGCAGCATGGGTTGACGAATCCGCATCTTCCGAAGGCGATCGCGAGGCATGAGATTTTGTGTTCGTTTGATGATGTGGCTTGTCAGGCTGCCCGGGTCCTGAAGGACCGGGGGCGGTTTTTTCTGGTGCACAGGCCGTTTCGGCTGGTGGAGCTGATGGCGACTTTGACGAAGTATAAGCTGGAGCCTAAGAGGATGCAGCTGGTGTATCCTTTTATTGATAAGGAGCCGAATATGGTGTTGATCGAGGCTTGTAAGGGCGGGAATTCCAGGATCCGGGTTGAGCGGCCGCTGGTGGTTTATGAGCGGCCTGGGGTTTATACGGAGGATGTTTTGGAGTTGTATCGGATGGTGTGAATGTTGTGATATTGTGGCTTAGGGTGGCTGCCTGGTTGGTTGTTTGGTTGTGAGAGATTGGGAGGCTACTCGGGAGGTTTTGGGCCATCGGCGCTGCGCTGGATGGCTGGGAGGTAGTGGTGGCTGTGGTACTTCGGTTGGTGAAGGGACGGCGAGGGGAGGCAGGCTGAGATTCAAAGCGAGAGATCGCAACGCATAGTGCGCTGAGTATCGAAGAATACAGACATCTTGCCGAAAGTGAACCACAGAGAAAGTGAAGAAATAAAACAACATCGGCACAGCGTGGCGCGCTGAGTACCGAAGAATACAGGCATCTTGCCGGAAGTGAATCACAGAGAAAGTGAAGAAATAAAACAACATCGGCACAGCGTAGTGCGCTGAATACCGAAGCATACAGACACAAGTCAACAAATAAGAACAACGAATCCCTTGCACTACTTAAAAAAAGCCCAAGGGGTGTGCAGAGGGGGCGCGGCTTTGCGGCCCCTTTGCGGTTTTCAAAGTTCCCAAACTTAAACAAACCCCCGCGGTCAAGCGGAATATCCCCCGCGGTTAAGCGGAATATCCCCCCGCGGTTAAGCAAAACAACTCCCCCACGGCCAAGTGGAAAACAACTCCCCGCGGTCAAGCGAGAAAAGAGGCAAATATGAAACAAAACGGAAAACTATACTTATGCGCCACCCCCATAGGAAACCTCGAAGACATCACCCTTCGAGTACTAAGAACCCTTCGGGAAGTGGACTTAATCGCTGCGGAGGATACCCGCAACAGCATAAAACTTCTGAATCATTTTGATATAAAAACCCCCATGACCAGCTACCACGAATACAATAAGATCGATAAGGGCCATGTCCTCGTGGAAAAGCTGCTGGCGGGTACAAACATTGCGTTGATCACAGATGCAGGTACTCCGGGTATCTCAGACCCCGGGGAGGAGCTTGCCGCCATGTGTTATGAAGCCGGAATTGAAGTGACTTCACTTCCGGGTCCTGCTGCCTGTATCACTGCTCTGACTTTGTCAGGCCTGCATACCAGGCGTTTTGCTTTCGAGGCTTTTCTTCCGGCGGATAAGAAAGAACGAAAAACGATCCTGGAGGAGCTTTCCTGTGAAACCAGGACTATTATTCTGTATGAGGCACCTCACAGGCTTGTACGGACTCTTGGTGAGCTCAGAGAGGCGCTTGGCAACCGCCGGATGACTCTTTGCAGAGAGCTGACCAAGAAGCATGAGACGGCATTCCGGACTACGATCGATGATCTGATGGATTTTTATAAAGATGAGAAGCCGCTGGGTGAGTGTGTTCTTGTGATCGAGGGCAGGAGCCGCAGTGAGATGGAGGCGGAGAAGCGTGCTTCCTGGGAGGAGATTTCCATTGCGGAGCATGTGGCGATGTATGAGCAGCAGGGGAATTCCAGGAAGGATGCCATGAAGCTTGCTGCCAAGGATCGTGGTGTTTCCAAGCGGGATATTTATAAGGCGCTTCTGGATGGAGAAGATTCTGCTGAATGATCAGGTGTAATTGTGGTACGGATCGTAGGTAACGTGATCGTGGATGATTGAATAAGCTGCATACTGTGACCAAGGATTTTTGGGAACGTATGTGGCTTTTTTTTGTGGTAATAAAAAGTACTGTGCGGATTTTGTCGAAATGATTTGCTTGCAGTATAGACCATATTGTGGTAAGCTGATCTTATCAAAAATAAAAAGCAGTTCCGGGATTCTATGGAAATGCTGTAAAAGCATATTTTCTAAAAATAATCTTATTTTTCTATTACATTTCATATATCAGGCAGATTGCCTGTCATCTCAGAAAATTCATGCTTTTTTCCATTTTTCAGCAGGAGTTTTCAGATGAGGCTCCTTGAGATCAAAACAGAGGAGTCGTGTATGATCGTAAACAATAACAGAACAAACAGCTCTAACCTGCGGCAGTGGCATCCTGCATTTTTTGCTGATATCCAGATAGAACTGGAGGCAGAAAGGGAGAATCTGATTTTTGAGAATGAGCATCAGCTTGGGACGAAACCAATGGAGATCGATGCGCTTGTGATCAAAAAGAAATCAGATATCCCCATTAATAAAAACATAGGAAGGATCTTCCGAAAATATAATATCATTGAATATAAGAGTCCGACGGATTATATAAGCATCAATGATTTTTATAAGGTGTGTGGATATGCCTTTTTTTATAAAGCAGATACGGTAACTGAGGATGAAATCCCAATTGAGGAGATTACAATCTCTTTGGTAAGTAGGGCATATCCCCGGAAGATGCTCCGTCATTTGAGGGAGTTTTGGAAATGCCGGGTAAAAAAGATGGAAGAAGGAATTTATTACGTAACAGGATCTAAGATCCCAATCCAGGTCATTGTAACAGAGCAGTTGTCAAAGAAGAAAAATCTGTGGCTGAGAAGTCTGACTGATAGAATAAAAGATAAGGAAGATATGAAACGACTTCTCAATGAATACAGAGAAAAGCAGAAAAATCCTTTGTACGAATCAGTTATGCAGATGATCGTAAGGGCTAATGAAGAAAAATTCAGGGAGGCGGATTGTATGTGTGAAGCATTAAATCGGATCATACAGGATCAGATCGAGGAAAAGATAAGAAAAAGTTTACAGGCTGGCTATGATGAAGGGTATGGAATTGGAATGCAGGATGGAATAAAGGATGGAATGCAGCGGGGAATGCAACAGGGAATGCAGCAGGGAATGCAGCAGGGAATGCAGCGGGGAGAACATAGTATTAACAGTTTGATCCTCTGCCTTGCTGAGCTGGGGAGGACGTCTGATATTATAAGATCGGCATCAGATCCGGAATACCAGAAGAAATTGTTAAAGGAATTTGGGCTTTTGCCGGAGTAGCTGAATATTCCATATGTTTTAAGAGCATATTGTGCTATGTTTTGGGATTGCATTTAATAAGATACTTTTTTGACTGTATTTCCTATGATTTTGCGTGGAAATACAGGCTTTTTTGTGCTATAATAAACTCTGTATTCGTATGTAAAAAATATTTATTTTACAGGTATAAATGACACTTCCGGAGCGGGTTTGAGAATTGCTTTCTGCAAAATGAAAATACAGTATTTCCTGAAATTAACAGATCAGTTTATCTTGCTCAGGATTTGATGTAATGATTTCTGAAGCTGCTATGGTTCTGCAGAAATGAATTTTCAAACACGTCCGGACGACAAGAACAGGAGGAATGACATGGGCGCAGAGAATACAGAATACGGCGCGGATCAGATCCAGATCCTGGAAGGACTGGAAGCCGTACGTAAGAGGCCTGGAATGTATATCGGAAGTACCTCCAGCCGTGGACTTCATCATCTCGTATATGAGATCGTGGATAACGCAGTCGATGAAGCACTGGCTGGTTTTTGTACGGAGATCCATGTAGATATCAATCCGGATAATTCCATTACAGTTACAGATAATGGTCGTGGTATTCCGGTTGGTATCAATCATAAGGCTGGTATTCCGGCAGTTGAGGTTGTATTTACCATTCTTCACGCAGGCGGTAAGTTCGGCGGTGGAGGATATAAGGTTTCCGGTGGTCTTCACGGTGTTGGTGCATCTGTTGTAAATGCACTTTCCGAATGGCTGGAGGTTATCATCTACCGAGAGGGTAAGGAATACAAACAGAGATATGAGCGTGGCAAGACTATGTACCCGCTGAAGGTGGTAGGTGACTGTGATCCGGGGCTTTCAGGAACGAAGGTTTATTTCCTTCCGGACAAGGAGATCTTTGAGGAGACTGTTTATGATTATGATATCCTGAAACAGAGACTTCGTGAGATGGCTTTCCTGACTAAGGGTCTTCGTATCGTTCTGGAGGATAAGAGAGAGGGTCAGGAGCGCGAGAAGGTATTCCACTATGAGGGGGGTATCCGTGAGTTTGTAAGCTACCTGAACAGAAGCAAGGAGGCTCTTTACCCGGAGATCATTTACTGTGAGGGTGAGAAGGACGGCGTGTCTGTAGAGGTTGCGCTGCAGCATAATGACTCCTATACAGAGAACACCTATGGCTTTGTAAACAATATCAATACACCGGAGGGCGGTACACACATTACCGGTTTCCGTAATGCGATCACCAATACATTTAATGATTATGCACGTAAGAACAAGCTTCTCAAGGACAGTGAGCCGAACTTAAGCGGTGATGATATCCGTGAGGGCCTGACTGCGATCGTCAGTGTTAAGATCGAGAATCCGCAGTTTGAGGGTCAGACCAAGCAGAAGCTTGGAAACAGTGAGGCAAGAGGTGCGGTAGACAGTGTTGTAAGTAAACAGCTGGAGATTTTCCTGGAGCAGAATCCTGCAGTTGCCAAGGCTACCGTTGAGAAATCTGTTCTTGCACAGAGAGCCAGAGAGGCAGCCAGAAAGGCACGTGACCTTACAAGAAGAAAATCCGCACTGGACAGCATGTCACTTCCTGGAAAGCTTGCAGACTGTTCTGACAAGAATCCGGAGAACTGTGAGATCTATATCGTAGAGGGAGATTCCGCGGGCGGTTCTGCCAAGACAGCGAGAAACCGTGCCACACAGGCAATCCTTCCGCTGCGTGGTAAGATCCTGAATGTTGAGAAGGCACGTCTGGATAAGATTTACGGAAACAAAGAGATCAAGGCAATGATCACTGCCTTCGGAACCGGAATCCATGAGGATTTTGATATTTCCAAGCTTCGTTATCACAAGATCATCATTATGACCGATGCCGATGTTGACGGTGCGCATATCGCAACACTGCTTCTGACCTTCCTGTATCGTTTCATGCCGGAGCTGATCAAGCAGGGATATGTATACCTGGCGCAGCCTCCTCTCTATAAAGTGGAGAAGAACAAAAAGGTATGGTATGCATATGACGATGATGAGCTGAACAATATCCTTACCGAGATCGGACGTGACGGAAACAATAAGATCCAGCGTTATAAAGGTCTGGGTGAGATGGATGCCGAGCAGCTCTGGGAGACTACTATGGACCCTGAGAAGAGAATCCTTCTCCGTGTGACCATGGACGAAGCTGCCACATCTGAGATCGATCTGACATTTACCACTCTTATGGGAGACAAGGTAGAGCCAAGACGTGAATTTATCGAAGAAAATGCAAGATTCGTTAAGAATCTTGATATCTAGGAGAATAAAGAAGAATGGAAGATAATATTTTTGACAAAGTCCACGAAGTGGATCTGGAAAAAACGATGAAGGAATCTTACATCGACTATGCCATGAGTGTTATCGCCTCACGAGCTTTGCCTGATGTAAGAGACGGTCTGAAGCCGGTACAGCGTCGAGTTCTGTACTCTATGATCGAGCTGAATAATGGTCCTGACAAGCCACACAGAAAATGTGCGCGTATTGTCGGTGATACCATGGGTAAATATCATCCGCACGGTGACAGCTCCATCTATGGTGCGCTGGTCAATATGGCTCAGGAATGGTCCACAAGATATCCGCTGGTTGACGGGCATGGAAACTTTGGTTCCGTGGATGGTGACGGTGCGGCTGCCATGCGATATACAGAGGCACGTCTCAGCAAGATATCCATGGAGATGCTTGCTGACATCAACAAGGATACGGTTGATTTTCAGCCGAACTTTGATGAAACAGAGCGTGAGCCGGTTGTACTTCCGGCACGTTTTCCGAACCTTTTAGTAAACGGTACTACAGGTATTGCGGTAGGTATGGCAACCAATATTCCGCCGCATAACCTTCGTGAAACTATCAATGCAGTTGTTAAGATCATTGATAACATTGTAGAAGAAGACAGAGAAACAGCTATGGAGGAGCTTCTTGAGATCGTAAAGGGACCGGATTTCCCTACAGGAGCGACCATCCTCGGAACGAGAGGGATCGAGGAAGCTTACCGTACCGGACGTGGCAAGATCCGTGTCCGTGCGGTGACGAATATCGAGACTTTGCCAAACGGTAAATCCCGTATCGTGGTTACCGAGCTCCCGTACCTTGTAAACAAGGCACGTCTGATCGAGAAGATCGCAGAGCTTGTCCGTGACAAAAAGATCGACGGGATCACAGACCTGAACGACCATTCCAGCCGTGAGGGTATGCGAATCTGTATTGATCTTCGTAAGGATGCCAATGCCAACGTGATCCTGAATCTGCTTTACAAGCATACACAGCTGCAGGATACTTTTGGTGTGATCATGCTTTCTCTTGTTCCAAATCATGGAAGTATGGAACCGAAGGTTCTGAACCTGAAAGAGATGCTGGAGTACTATCTGGAGCATCAGGAGAATGTAGTTCGCAGAAGAACACAGTATGATCTTAATAAGGCACAGGAGAGAGCCCATATTTTGGAGGGCCTTCTGAAGGCACTTGATAATATTGACGAAGTGATCCGCATCATCCGTGGTTCCCGCAACGTACAGATCGCCAAGCAGGAGCTGATCGACCGTTTTGAGTTGACAGATGTGCAGGCACAGGCGATCGTGGATATGCGTCTCCGTGCACTGACAGGTCTGGAAAGAGAGAAGCTGGAGGCTGAGTATGCAGAGCTTATGGAGAAGATCCGCAAGTTCCAGGCAATCCTTGCTGACCGCAAGCTCCTTCTCCGGGTGATCCGAGAGGAGATCCTTGCCATTGCAGAGAAATACGGCGATGACAGAAAGACTTCCATCGGATACGATGTATATGATATCTCTACAGAGGATCTGATCCCGAGAGAAAATACAGTGATCGCAATGACAAAGCTTGGTTATATCAAGCGTATGACCGTTGACAACTTCCGCAGCCAGAACCGTGGCGGCAGAGGAATCAAGGGTATGCAGACGATTGAGGATGACTATATCGAAGAGCTTCTGATGACGACAACGCACCATTATCTCATGTTCTTTACTAATACAGGACGTGTATACAGACTGAAGGTATATGAGATCCCGGAGGCTGGTCGTACAGCCAGAGGAACTGCGATCATCAATCTTCTGCAGCTTGCACCGGGAGAAAAGATCACAGCTGTGATCCCGCTTCGTAAATATGAAGAGGGGCATTATCTGATGATGGCCACCAAGAAAGGCCTTGTGAAGAAAACTCCGATCAAGGATTACGAGAATGTCCGTAAGACAGGTCTTACAGCAATCGTTCTTCGTGATGATGACGAGCTGATCGAGGTTAAGGCTACTGATAATAATAAAGATATTATTCTTGTGACCAGGGACGGACAGTGTATCCGCTTTAAGGAAACGGATGTCCGCAGCACAGGCCGTGCGTCCATGGGAGTAAGAGGTATGAATCTTACTGACGGTGATGAAGTTGTTGCCATGCAGCTGAACACTCAGGGAGATTATCTGCTTGTAGTTTCCGAGAACGGAATGGGCAAACGTACAGCTATGAGTGAGTTCGTTGTCCAGAACCGTGGCGGTAAGGGTGTGAAGTGCTACAAGATCACCGAGAAGACCGGAAATGTTGTTGGCGCCAAGGCTGTCAACGAAGAGAACGAGATCATGATGATCACTACAGAGGGTATCATTATCCGTCTGCAGTGTGCGGATATCTCTGTTCTTGGAAGGATCACCTCCGGTGTGAAGATGATCAATCTTACAGAGGGTGTAACCGTTGCAAGTATCGCCAAGGTAAGAGATAAAGATCCGGAAGCAGATACAACTACCGAAAAAGCTGACGGAGAAACCGGCGATAACGAAGAAGGCTCTGCAGAGGAAGCTGTCACAGGCAGTGAAGAGGAATAAGGTCGAGGATAAGTCATGACGACGACAAAGAAAAAACGCAGAAAAAAATCAGTAAAGAAGCTGAAATACTCTAATAAAAAACTGAATTTTGTCCACATTGCGACACTGGCGGGGATCATTCTGATCCTGCTGGTGATCGTTCTGGCGGCCAGAGGTTGCGGAAAGATCAGCCACAGAACTCCGGAGGGGGTTGTGGAAGGCTACATCAAAGCGGCAGCAGCAGGCAAGAATAAAAAGATGCAGAGCTGTTACAGTGCGGATAAGTTATCGGATGAGGCGAAAACAGAGATTTCCTCCACGATAAAATATTTTCAGGCCCATGGAGTAAAGGATGTAAATATCGACAGCTGTGGCTCCATTTCTGAAAACAAAAATTATTCTTATGTTTATATCCGCTATAATCTTGTTCTGGAGAACGAGCAGGAATATCCATGTATCAGTACCTATCTTGTAAAGGTCCAGGACAAAAAGTATTATCTGTATGCGCCTTCTGAGATTTCAGATAAGATCAGCCAGCAGGCTGCCAAGGATTATCAGAAATTTATGACTACGAAAACCTATACAGATTATACAAAGGCTTATGAGGTTTTTCTGAAAAAGAATCCGGGATACGAGGATAAGATCGCAGGGAAACTGAACGGATAAAGCAGAGGCGGGAGGATGTAAGAATGAAGCGGATTTTGCTGATGGTGCTCAGAAATATAGTCTTTGTTCCTTACTGGTGGATCAAGCTTTGCTGGTATGCAGCGCATACAGATGATTATCCGGAAGAGAAGAAATACGCATTCCTGAGACTGGTAGATGAGCATGCCATCGAAGGCGGAAATATCCATATTGATGTGCATGGAGCTGAAAATATCCCAAAAGAAAAGGGATTTATGTTTTTTCCGAATCACCAGGGACTGTTTGATGTGCTGGCGATCATCCGGGCATGCCCGGTTCCTTTTTCGGTAGTTGCCAAGAAGGAAGTTGGAGAGATTCCTTTTCTGAAGCAGGTTTTTGCCTGTATGAAGGCCTTTATCATTGACAGGGAAGACCTGAAGCAGTCCATGCAGGTCATTGTCAATGTAATACGGGAAGTGAAGGCTGGTCGTAATTATCTGATCTTTCCGGAGGGAACCAGAAGTAAAAACGGAAATCATCCGGGACCGTTCAAGGGCGGCAGCTTCAAGACTGCCACCAAGACGAAATGCCCGATCGTTCCGGTTGCACTGATCGATTCCTTTAAGGCTTTTGATACCGGTTCTACAGAGAGGATCACCGTACAGGTGCATATCCTTCCTCCGATGTATTATGAGGAATACAAAGATATGCATACCACAGAGCTCGCAGAAGAAGTGAAGAGACGGATCGAAAAGGTGATCGAAGAGAATATTATGTAAAAAAGAAAAGACTTTGATGAAGTTGGAACAAAAACATCATCAAGGTCTTTTTTTTGTTGTATGTTTTGTATAAAAACGAAACGTTTTATTTGTGGATTGTTGGGCATATACAACCAAAAGGTTTGATGATAACATAGAGACATCCATACAATATAAATAAAAGATGTAAAGAGGACGAACAGATGAAAAAAGAAGAATACCTTTCTCTGATCGATGAGGTGATCGCACAGGGACCGTACACGGATACCTGGGATTCTCTCTGTGAGCATCCTACGCCGAAGTGGTATGCAAGAGATAAATTCGGAATTTTTATCCACTGGGGTGTTTACAGTGTTCCGGCTTTCGGAAATGAATGGTATCCCAGAAATATGTATGTGAAAGGCTCTAAGGAGAACCTGCATCATACAGAGAAATACGGAACTCTGGATAAATTCGGCTACAAGGATTTTATTCCTCAGTTTAAGGCTGAGAAGTTTGATCCGAAGGAATGGGCGGCCTTATTTAAAGAGGCGGGGGCGAAATTCGTAGTTCCGGTAGCGGAGCATCACGATGGATTTCAGATGTATGCAAGTGACCTTTGTCGCTGGAACGCTGCTGAGATGGGACCGAAAAGAGATATTCTCGGAGAGCTGAAGACAGAGGTTGAGAAAGAGGGAATGGTTCTCGGTGCTTCTTCTCACAGAGCAGAGCATTACTGGTTCTTTAATGGAGGTCGTCAGATCCCGGAGGCTGATGTCAATGATCCGGAATATGCGGATCTTTATGGGCCGGCAGCAGGAATCACCAGAGATATGAGTGATATTTATGACAATCCTCCGACAGAGGAGCATATGCAGGACTGGCTTGTCCGCACCTGCGAGATCGTGGATAAATATCAGCCATCCATCGTGTATTTTGACTGGTGGATCCAGCAGTATGCATGGAAACCGTATCTTCGTAAATTTGCAGCATATTATTACAACCGTTCTGCACAGTGGGGAAAAGAAACAGCCATTGATGCCAAATTTGACGCATATGTTTACGGCAGCGCAGTCAATGATCTGGAAAGAGGTCAGTTAGACCATATCACACCGGATCTGTGGCAGAATGATACGTCTGTAGCTAAGAATTCCTGGGGCTATACCATTGGAAATGATTATAAGAAGCCTTCCGATGTAGTGCTGGATCTGATCGATGTAGTCAGCAAAAATGGTGCACTTCTTCTTAATATCGGACCGAAGCCGGATGGAACAATTCCGGAAGAGGATGCACATATCCTGAGAGAAATGGGAAAATGGCTGAAGGTAAACGGAGAGGCGATATACGGAACCAGATACTGGAAGACATTCGGAGAGGGACCGACGGTGGTTCCGGAGGGACATTTCACGGATACCTATGATAAGCACTTTACTTCTGAGGATATCCGTTTTACAAGTAAGAGCAATCATATTTATGCGACTGTTCTGCACTGGCCGGAGGATGGAGAGATCCATATCAAAGCTCTTGGCAATGATATGAAGCTTTTGAAATCCACGATCCGGGATATTGAGATCCTCGGAACAGATCTGCATCCGGCATTTGCGAGAAATAAAGAACTGGATATTTCCTGCGGAAGAGGGGTTATTGAGGCGGGAGATATGCCGGTGGTATTGAAGATCACAGTAGAATAGCTGTTGGGGGAAGCAAGTAAATTATAATGTCTTTTTGAAAGGACAGAAAGGATAAGGTATTTTAATTATGGGAGATGTAAGATTCACAGGAAACTGGAACTCTGTAAATGCACACACAGTTCCAAAATGGTATGAGGATTGTAAATTTGGAATTTTTATCCATTGGGGAATTTATTCCGTGCCGGCATTTGCACCGCATACATGGGAGCTGGGAGAGGTTGATTCAAAGGAATGGTTTGCGGATAATCCGTATGCAGAATGGTATTACAATTCTCTGAACATTGGAAAAGGTCCTACATATAAGCATCATATAGAAAAATACGGAAAAGATTTCAAATACGAAGATTTTATTCCTATGTGGAAAGCTGAAAACTGGGATCCGAAGCAGTGGGCAGAGATCTTCAAAGAAGCAGGTGCGGAGTATGTTGTTCTGACAACCAAGCATCATGACGGATTCTGCCTGTTCCCAAGTAAATATACACATTTCAATTCCGTAGAAATGGGACCGAAGAGAAATATCACCGGTGAGCTGACAGAAGCTGTCCGTGACGCAGGAATCCGCATGGGCCTGTATTATTCCGGACTGATCGACTGGCAGTATGCAAACGATCCTATTTTTGAGGATGATGATCTGTTTGGAACAGCCAGCCCGACATTTGCATATGCAGATTATTCCTATAATCAGATGAAAGAGCTTGTAGATGATTATGCACCGAGTGTGTTCTGGAATGATATCGGATGGCCGACACAGAGTGAAGAGATGATGCCGTATTTCTTTGCACATTATTACAATAAGGTTCCGGAGGGTGTGGTAAATGACCGTTTCAACGGATGTTATCACGATTTCCTTACTAAGGAATATAAATCCGGTTCTGTAAACAGAAATGAGAAATGGGAGATGTGCCGTGGAATGGGCTTATCCTTCGGTTATAATGCCAACGAAGGCGATGACAAGCTGATCTCTGTTCCGGATCTGATCTCACTTCTTGTCGGAACAGTGGCAAATAACGGAAATCTTCTCCTGAACATCGGCCCGAAGGCAGATGGAACTATCCCGGAGGAGCAGGTAAGAAGACTGAAGATCCTGGGTGCATGGCTGAAGGTAAACCATGACGGTATTTACGGAACACGCTGCAGTGACCGTGAATCTGAGCTGCTTGAGAGTGGAATCGAGCTCCATTATACACAGAAAGACGGAAATCTGAATGTGTTTGCAGATCATCTGAAGGAAGGTGCCAATGAATTCCTGATCAAAGGCTACCACGGAGCGCTGAGACCATTTGACCCGGCAGTGAAGGTAGAAACTGAGGATACTGCAGAGGGACTTCTTGTGAAGATCCCGGAATATAAAGAAGATATGTATGTGGTTGGATTAACCAACAGATTCTAAATAATGAACAGGAGGACCGGATGTATGTCGGTCCTTTTGTTGCTACATGGGAGAAGATCGTGGATATCCGATCGATTCTCAGGGAGGGAGCTTTTATGTTTGGGAAAAAAATCGCAATACTGTTATCAACGGCAATGATCCTGACAGGGTCCTGTGTATCTTCTGTGGCTGTACATGCACAGACTGGTTATGCGGCTGAATATGCGCAGGAAGCATTGGCAGCAGGTGTGCAGAGCACTGCAAAGCTTGTTGCGAAGGGCTCCTGTGGAAGCAAAGCTGTTTACCGATTGTACTCCAATGGAAACCTGCAGATACAGGGAAAAGGGGAGGTTAAGGTTACCGATGATTTTTCATACAGATCAGCGATGATAAAAACAGTAACCGTTGCATTTGGGATCACGGGAATCGGTGACAGAACCTTTTCAGACTGCAGAAATATGAAGAGGATTTCGTTGCCGGGAACTCTGCGGAGTATTGGAGTAAGAGCATTTGGAGATACTGCGATCACCAGGATCAAGCTTCCTGATGGACTGAAAAGCATTAGTGCATATGCTTTTTACCAGAGTAAGCTTATGAGCCTGGATGTACCGAAAACTGTGACAAAAATTGATGAATATGCTTTCAGTTACTGTAACAATCTGGAATCTGTCAGCATTCCGGGAAGTGTGAAAATATTACCGGAATCGTTATTTGAGGCGGATATGAAGCTGAAAAAGGTTACGCTTGGACAGGGCGTTTCCAGGATAGAAAGAGCGGCCTTTCGGCATTGCGGTTTGACAGGAGTAAGCTTTCCGGACAGTGTTACGGTTATTGGTGAAGGTGCGTTTTCTTTTTGTCCAGATCTCAGAAAGGTGTCGTTGCCGAAGAAGCTTACAGAGATCGGGAACGGTGTATTCAGTAATTGTCGAAAACTGGGGAATATTACAGTACCTGCCAGTGTGAAAAAGATCAGAAGCCATGCTTTTTATGATTGCCTGGCAATGAAAAAGATTACGATCCTCAACAGTAAAACAGTGATAGAAAAAGAAGCGATCGGCTATAATTTCAATAGTGGAAAAAATAAAACTTTTGTCATTGCCGGAAAAAAGGGTTCTACTGCTCAGACTTACGCAAAGAAAAATGGGTTCCGTTTTTTGAACAATACTGCCGCAGTAAGGACCGCAAAGATGACCGGCGTGCCCAAAACAAAAACCATACTTCGTGGAAAAACATACACGATCCAGGCAGTGACCGTGCCGTATTACAGCGACGAAAAGATTCTTTTCCGTTCCTCGGATCGCAGGATCGCTACGGTAAATTCCAAAGGTGTTGTAAAGGGAATACGAAAAGGGACGGCCGTGATCACCGTGCAGAGCGGAGCGAAAAAACTGAACTGTAAGATAACGGTGAAGTAACGATGAAGCAGGCGTACGTAAAATTGCCATAACAGTGAAATAATACAAAAGAAAATAAAAACAGAAGCCCGGCAGATGAAACATGGAGAGTTATCGCATGTGCAGCTGCCGGGTTTTTTATAAATATAGAAACCCTTAAAATAAGGAATAAAATAGCTTGTTATACCCTTAAAATAAGGGTATATTAATAAAAAAGGGGGAATCTAAAATGACAGGATATGCTGTGAAACATTCGATACGGGCAGAAGATATACGAATTTTAAGGAAGAAATTGAAGCTTACACAAAAAGATTTTGCAAAGTTAGTAAATGTATCTCAGAAAACAATAGAAAGATGGGAAAGTGAAAATCGGGATATTACAGGACCGGTTACGACATTAGTTCATATTTTAAACGAGTATCCTCAGATTGAGGAAAACCTCCGCGTGCCGGAAAAAGAATATCCGATACGCTTATGGTACATGTTTAAGAGTGAAATATGTACGATTATTGATGTGGATGAGAGAGGCAGAAAAGTAAAAATATATAATTATACAAACAATTTTATTAAAAAAGCATTTGGCCGAAATGAAAAACCAACCTTTGAAGAATACGAGGAATTTCTGGAATCTCGTTGTTTCCCGAGACAACGAGACAAAATAAAATTGGTATTAGAAGATTTGAATCTGCCATTCTATGATCCGTTTATGATCATAGAAAAGACCGAAGGAAGAATGGCAGAGGATGATTTCTGGATCAGGATTGAGAGGTAAAGATGGTACAGCTTTTTGAACAGGATATCAAAACAAATGACAGACAATCGTCAAAAGGAAACCAATTGAAATGGTGCAGGAACAATGTATGGTATAAAGCTGATTATATGGGATATGAGGGATTGGTGGAATATGTTGTTTCACGTTTGTTGGAAAAATCTTCACTGAAACAGGAAGAGTATGTTTTATATAAAACAGAAGAGATTAGTTATAAGAGAAGAAAATATCTGGGATGTAAAAGTGAAAATTTTTTGCCTGAGGGATGGCAACTTATTACATTAGAAAGACTTTTTTATGGATTTTATAATGAAAGTCTTTATAAAAAATTATTCACGATTCCAGAACATTCGGAAAGACTGGAATTTATAGTAGATCAGACGGAACGCATTACGGGAATTAGCGATTTTGGAAAGTATATGAGTAAGATCCTGGCAATTGATACATTTTTTATGAATGAAGATCGGCATATGCATAATATTGGAGTCTTAATGGATGCAGAAGAAAAATATCATTTATGTCCAATATTTGATAACGGTGCAGGACTGCTATCAGATATACAGATGGATTATCCGATGGAAGAAAACATAAATAATCTGATGGAGGAGGCACGATCAAAAACTCTGTGTGAAGATTTTGATGAGCAGATCGAGATTGCAGAAGAATTGTATGGTCAGCAGATAAGGCTGAAATTTAATGAAAAAGATGTAAAAGAAATATTGGATATGGAAAGTTATTATCCGCAGGAATATAAAGAAAGAGTATTTGAGATTATTATGAACAGGAGAAGAAAGTACAGATATTTATTTTGAATAACTGCACGTCGTATTTTTGGTATTTTGGTAATAAAGCAGGTGCAAAAGTTTTCACATGTGCAGCTGCCAGGTTTTTTACAGTAAAAAAATGTTCAAAAATGTCTGTAAACAGACAAAATATGACGAAAATATTCTAAACAAAGCTTGATTAAATGTGATGGGAAATTTATAATTTTGGTATAAATATGAATTGGAAAATGGGGGAACGGTCACATCCAAAGGTGTTGTAAAAGGCATCAAAAAAGGAACTGCAACCATTACCGTTCAGAGTGGTTCCAAAAAACTGACCTGTAAGGTAACGGTTAAATAATTCAAAGGATATTAGTAATCAGCATTTGTTATTTACTCATAGTTATATCTTATATGTTTGAGTACGCAAAACAGACTGGAGCTTGATAAGAATATATATCAGGTTCTCAGTCTGTTTTTATATATTGCAGGCAAAAAAAGAACACGTTTTCACAAAATAAGATTGACTTTTTTCAAAACTCTTATTATCATATAAAACATATTTAATTACTATGAAATAAGAAATGATAAAAAGTTCTGTTACACTGATGATGCTGAGTTACACAGATGACGTTGAGCAGCTTACAGGACTGGCAGCGGGCAGACTTTTTTCAGAGGGAGGGGACGGGTACATGTCCATCAAGAAGATCGCAGAAAAGGCAGGGGTTTCACCGGCGACGGTTTCCAGAGTTTTGAATAATCCCAATTATAAATGTTCTGTTTCCGGACTCAGGGATAAGATATGGAAAACAGCTATCGAGATGAATTATGTGCCCAACGAGGCGGCCCGGAATCTGAAAAAAGGCGTTTCCGCAAAGCAGGAGAAAACCTGGTACATCAATATCCTGATGACAAGAACCGATTCTTCCACAACGGATCCGTTTTTTGCGGAGCTCCTTCGGGTGATCGAAAGTGAGATCCATGATAAAAACTGCATTCTTTCCAAAGTATGGTATATGTCTGTGTTTTCCGATGACCGGAAGTGCCGAAGGGAGAATCTGGACCGGCTGATCGACGGAATGTATGACGAGGTGGAAGGGAAAAGGGACGGACTGATCATCATCGGCAGATGTAATAAAGAGGCTTTGAAGAAGCTGAATAAGAAGTATAAGAGTGTGGTATCGGTGAACCGGAATTCTACCAATTATGAAGTGGATGAGGTCCTTTGCGATGGGAAAAAGATCGCAGCAGCGGCAGTGGAATATCTGATCTCCCTGGGGCACAAAAATATCGGTTATATTGGCCAGTGTCACAGCGAGGACCGGTATAACGGGTATCTGGAAACACTGAAGAAGCATGATCTGGATGTGATACCGGAGTATGTTATCGAAACAAAGCAGACTGAGGCCGAGGGCTACGAGGCCATGGAAAAGTTCTTTCAGTCGGACGACATGCCAACCGGAATCTACTGTGCCAATGATATTTCGGCGATCGGAATGCTGAAGTGCCTGAATAAATTTCGGAACCGGTATTATATGCCTTCGATCATATCCAGCGATGATATACAGGAGGCACAGTTTACCAGACCGATGCTGACAACGGTGAGCCTGCCCAAGGAGGATATGGGAAAATTTGCATTATACCTGCTGCTGGACCGGCTGAAGGGCGGACATTCCGGTATTGTGCGAATGGAGCTGGAAGGCAGACTGATGATACGGAACAGCTGCAGCAGTGTGGAGGACAGTATGTGGAGCGATTATTGTATCTGAGGATTGCGGATGCGCAGATATAGTGACAGACAGGATGCAGTTGCGCAATGACCAGAGTATTTTCGTGAAAACGTTTTCAGATATTCATATTTAATTAATGGGAATAATATGGTTTAATGTATTCAATTCAAATAAAAAAAATTATAGAACCACAGAATCAGAGTAAACGGAAAGAACAGGTATGATTTGACAGCGAAATGAAGCATTTACATTGGTGGGAAAAAGATTTCCAAATAAAAATGTGGTTGTAAAGGAGTACACAGATCATGAAAAGAAAACGCATTGCAGGTGTCTGTATCGCACTGGCAGCAGTGGTACTGGCAGGAACTTTTGCAGTATCGGGAAACAATACAAAGGATAAAAATCACGTGGAGATCATCAATGTGTCCTATGATCCGACCAGAGAATTTTATGAAGCGTATAATAAGATTTTTTCAAAATATTGGAAAGAAGAAACAGGTCAGAGTGTGGATGTGATCCAATCTCATGGCGGTTCCGGAAAGCAAGCCCTTGAGATTTCCAACGGACTTCCTGCAGATGTGGCGACACTTGCACTGGAATATGATATCGATGCGATCCGGAATGCCGGTCTGATCGACAAGGGATGGATCGATGAATATCCGGATGACAGTGCTCCTTATACTTCCACCATTGTATTTCTTGTTCGGAAGGGAAATCCGAAGAATATCCACGACTGGGATGATCTGACAAAGGATGGTGTGGGAGTGATCACTCCCAATCCGAAAACCTCCGGTGGTGCCCGCTGGAATTACATGGCAGCCTGGGCTTATGCAAATGAGAAATATAATGGCAACGAGACAGAGATGAAAGCCTTTATTAAGAAGCTTTATAGAAATGTCCTGGTTCTGGATTCCGGTGCAAGAGGTGCCACAACCTCTTTCGTGGAAAACGGGCAGGGGGATGTGCTGATCGCCTGGGAAAATGAAGCGTTTCTTTCTGTAAGGGACAATCCGGATGATTACGAGATCGTAACGCCGGGCATCAGTATCCTGGCACAGCCGTCCGTTGCTGTTGTAGATGAAAATGTGAAAAAGCATGATAATGCAGAAGCTGCGAAAGCATATCTGAAATATCTGTATTCCGATGAAGCTCAGGAGCTGATCGCTGAGAATTACTACAGACCGATTGATCAGACGATCCTGAAAAAGCATGCAGATACTTTTGATCTGAAGGTGAAGCTGACAACGATCAAAGATTTCGGCGGCTGGGATGCAGTTCAGAAAAAGCATTTCGCAGACGGCGGAGTGTTTGATGAGATCTATGAAGAGTAGAAGAGCCTGAGATTTTATAACAGATCAGAGAGTTGTAGAAGAGTCAGAGATTTGCAACAGATTAGAGAATTGTAGAAGAGTCAGAGATTTGCAGCAGACCGGGAATTTGTAACAGATCAGAAACTTAGAATAGAAAAGAGGGGAGACAGAAATGAAGAAACAACAGAGTAAACGTGTGATACCAGGCTTTGGACTGACAATGGGAGTGACTTTGGCGATGCTGAGTATCGTAGTTCTGATCCCTCTTGCGTCTTTGGCAGTATACTCGGCGCGGCTGAGTTTTCGGGAATTTATTGATGTGATCACACGGCCGAGGGTTTTGTGCGGATTCTATGTAAGCTTTATTACCGCATTTGCGGCCACAGTGATCAATGCTATTATGGGCCTGGTCCTTGCGTGGGTGCTGGTAAGATATGATTTTCCGGGAAAAAGGATCATGGATGGAATGATCGAGCTGCCTTTCGCACTGCCGACTGCGGTTGCCGGTATCTCACTGACATCCCTGACATCCGATAAAGGTCTGGTGGGAAGCTTTTTTGCAAATTTCGGTATTAAGATCGCATATACCAGGATCGGTATCACGGTGGCATTGATCTTTGTGGGAATCCCTTTTGTAGTCAGGGCCATTCAGCCGGTGCTGGAGAAGCTGGACGGTTCTTATGAGGAGGCGGCTCGTGTCATGGGTGCAAAGCCATTCACCGTTTTTCGCAGAGTTATTCTTCCGGAGCTTCTGCCGGCAATGCTTTCCGGGGCGGGACTTGCCTTCGGACGCTGCCTGGGAGAATACGGAAGCGTTGTTTTTATCGCAGGAAATAAGCCTTATTATACAGAGATCACGCCGCTGATCATCATGTCAAAGCTTCAGGAGTTTGACTATGAAAGCGCAACAGCTATCGCACTGGTTACACTGGCAGTATCATTTCTGATCCTGTTTGGTGTGAATCTGGTGCAGGCAAGAAATACGAAACGTATCAGAGGGAGGGATGCATAATGGATGAAAAAAAGAAGCAGGCTTCCGGGCCGGTGAAATGGATTCTTATCGGGATTTCCGTGATCTTTCTTTTTGTGATGCTGGTACTGCCTCTGGTGGTTGTTGTAACCCAGGCGCTGAGCAAGGGCTGGCAGTGCTACGTGCAGGCGGTGACAGATGAGTACACGCTGAAAGCGCTGAAGCTGACCATTGGGGCGACGGCTGCGGCTGTTGTATGCAACACGATCTTTGGTCTGTGTGCGGCATGGGCAATGACCAGATTTCATTTTCGGGGAAAAAAGCTCCTTACCACTTTGATCGATGTTCCGGTTACAGTATCACCGGTTATCGCAGGTCTTATCTATATCCTGGTTTTTGGAAAGCAGAGTCCTCTTTATTCTGTTCTTGAAAGTGCAGGGATACAGATCGTGTTTGCAGTTCCGGGAATTATCCTAGCAACGATTTTTGTCACATTTCCATTTGTGTCCAGAGAGATCATACCGGTTCTGGAATCCATAGGGTTCGATGAGGAAGAGGCGGCAGCACTGATGGGAGCAAAAGGCTGGACGATTTTTACCAAGGTGACATTTCCACATATCAAGTGGGCATTTCTCTATGGTGTTGTGCTGTGTACAGCCAGAGCCATGGGAGAGTTTGGAGCTGTGTCCGTACTGTCCGGACATCTCCGTGGAAAAACAAATACACTTCCGCTTCATGTGGAAATTCTTTATAACGAATTCCAGTATGTTCCGGCATTTGCGGTTTCTTCGATCCTGGTGATCCTGGCGGTGATCCTTCTGATCGCAAGAAATGTTCTGGAGCATAAAGGAAAGGGGGAAAAAGGCGATGTACGTTGAGTTAAAAAATATCAATAAAACATATGGGGATTACAAGGCATCTGATAACGTAAGCTTTGGTATCGAAAAGGGGAAGCTGATCGGTCTTCTGGGGCCCAGCGGAAGCGGAAAAACTACGATTCTCCGTATGATCGCCGGTTTGGAGCAGCCGGACAGCGGTGAGATCATCATCGACGGAAGAGTGGTCAATGATGTGCCTGCCAGCGAGAGAGGCATTGGATTTGTGTTCCAGAATTATGCTCTTTTCCGGTATATGACGGTGTATGATAATATTGCATTTGGCCTGAAGGTGCAGAAGGCGGACAAGAAGTATATTAAGCAGAGGGTTATGGAACTGGTAGAGCTGATCGGGCTGAAGGGCCTGGAGAAAAGATATCCGAGTCAGCTGTCCGGTGGTCAGAGACAGCGAGTGGCTTTTGCCCGGGCTCTGGCTCCGAATCCGCAGCTTCTCCTTCTGGATGAGCCTTTTGCGGCGATCGATGCAAAGATCCGTACGGAGCTTCGAAGCTGGCTGAAGGATATGATCGAGAAGTTGGGGATCACCAGTATTTTTGTTACCCATGACCAGGATGAGGCTATTGAGGTGGCGGATGAAATTATTATTACCAACCGTGGACGGATCGAGCAGAAGGGAACTCCACTGGAGGTTTATCAGAATCCGGATACTGCGTTTACGGCGGGATTTTTCGGGCAGACTTCTGTGATCGATGATTACCAGGTGTTCAATCACTTCGAGGAAGTTCCGGGAGGCGAAAAAGCCATTGTCCGTCCGGAGTTTGTAAAAGTGACTAAGAAGAACGAGGAACAGAAATATAAAAGCTCCGCAACAGAGGGCATCGTAGAACGAGTCGCATTCCGCGGCAGCAGCCTGGAACTGAAAGTCCGAGTAGGAAACACCACACTCAGCGCCAGAAGAAGCCTTGACGAAGAACCCGTCCGGGAAGGTGAAGTTGTGGATGTGTTTGTGCAGAGGATTTTTGTAACGAAGGGAAATGAGGCAGTACTGCTACATAATACAGCTATGATTGAGGATTGGTTAGTGATATAAAAAAATGCCGCGGAGCGGCATTTTTTTATAAGCAAGTAGCGTTAGCGGATTGCGAATAACATATGATGTGGCCGCGGGAGCGGCATTTTTTTATGAGCAAGTAGCGTTAGCGGATTGCGAATATCATATGATGTGGCCGCGGAGTGGCATTTTTTTATATATGTGAAATTTTCACACCGTAATATTCTGCAAGAGAATCCACCAGGTCATCACGGATTTTTTTGTGGTCATTGCCATCCAGGGACATGACACAGGATACCATCTGACGTTTTTTATCAACGACGCAGTATTGGCCGTAATTGCCGGACAGGATCAGTGTATCTTCCATAGGTCCCATATATATGAAATATCCATAACCATAGCTCTGGTAATCCGGATGCTCCGTCAGTGGATTGTAAGAATCGATATGTTTCTGACAGGCATCAATCACGAATTTTTTTGGGACGATCTGTTTTCCGTTCAGGGAACCCTCATGCAGAAGCAGATGTCCAAAACGAGCCAATTCATCAATCGTCAGATACAGTCCGTTAGCTGCCATACAATGTCCCTGAGGGCAGAGGGTCCAGTCCGGATTCGGAATGCCAACCGGTTCAAAGAAACGATATCGCAGATAATTCAGCAGACCCGTTCCGGATTTCTCTTCCAGAAGAACAGATAAAATATAGGAACAAAAATTGCTGTACACAAAATGAGTACCGGGTGTATATGGAAAAGAATCATTCTGAAAGAAATATCTCACCCAGTCCTTTTCTCTGTATCGCTCTGGTCCATCGCAGAAAAAGAGCGGATCTTTCTGACCGGATGACATGGTAAGAAGATCACGGATCTTTATCTTGTACAGATTTTCAGAAGGGTCGGAAGGGAAATATTTTTCAAACCAGGGATAAATGTATTCATCAAGAGTGATCAGTCCTTCACGTTCTGCGATACCTGCGGCCATTGCAACAAAAGGCTTGCTGATAGACCATATATTTAAACGGGTTTTGACCGGAAAAAGTCTGAATTCTTCTTTTAGAAGATCATTTTTATATATCTGTGCGTAGATGATATTGGAATGATGTTGCTTTGATTTCTCAAGAAAAATATCTAAAATTTCCTGCATGATAATCCCCCCCTGAAATTATTATTCGTAAAAAAGATCAAAGTCTGAATAAAGTTCTTCCAGGTCATGAAGTCGTGTACTGATGGATTTGCACCTGGTTTTGCGGATTTTTGCAACAATACTGTCAAACAGACAATAGAGGCATGAGAAGGAGTTAAATCCCATTTCATTGAGATTGATCTCTATAATGATAGCGTGGTCTGCCAGCGCCCATGCCGGTGATGAAATGCTGTCTGTGATGGCGAGTATCTTTGCACCATGATTTTTGGCAATCTGTGCATATTTCAGAGACCATTTGGTATAGCGGGCAAAAGAGATCAGAAGAACAACTGTATCCTCGGATGCTTCTGTGAGATATTCGAAATTGGAATCGTAAAATTCGTGAACCACCTTGGTATTTCCAAGAAGCTGATTCAACAGAGTTCCCATCCAGAGAGCGGCACTGTAGGAAGAGCGTGCACCAACAATGAGGCGTTTTTTGGCATTGCTCAGATGGGTAACAATCTGATCCATATCTTCCTGATTCAGATGAGATGCCCAGTTTTCCATGGAATGGAGTTCATTGGCAATGATGTTTTGATAAAAATTTCCGCTATCCAGCCGTGAATCGTCTTTTATAACCGTAGGAACGGAAAGAATATCATTCTGTACAGTACGCTGCATTTCAGAAAAACTTTCAAATCCCAGGGAATAGGCAAGGCGTATGATAGTGGTTTCGCTTACGGAAATTTCCTTGCTGAGTTTCGCAAGGGTGGAATAACTGAATGAATCAAGGTGTTGTAATATATATTCGGCGACTTTCTTCTGACCGGCAGAAAGGAAAGATACTTTTTCACGGATCAACTGTTCTATTTTCATGAAAACCTCCTGTACTGTACGATTAGTATAATAAATTATAACAGGTGTAAAGTTTGATTACAATATAATGGAGCAAAAAATTCTTCTTAATATAAAAAAGATGTAAATAATGCACAAATTAAAGTGTGTATTTTTAATAATATTGTCAATAGAAATCTTGAAACCTAGATGTTAATATAGCATTAAATAATTCATATGACGTCAGAAAAAGAATTAATTACACTATTAATGTTAAAGTCAATAAAAAAGGGGGGCTTTTATGTCGTCAACAGTAAAGGAAATAAAAGAAAAAACAGGTTACCTGAAACGAAGTGATCTTTATACAATCGGTGTAGGACAGGCGATTGGATCGGGTGTTCTGACACTGATCGGACCGGCAATTCTTTTGACTGGTCAGTCAGCATGGTTGGCATATGTAGCTGCATGTATCTGGGGATTTATGATGATTGCACCAATTCCATGGATCACATCTACACTGAAACTTGGAGGAGGATTTTATTCTCTGGTAGGAGATATGGCCGGCAAACGAGTTGCCGGTATGTATGCAGTAGGATTTTTGCCACAGACGATCAATCTGGCGACTTATGGTGTGGCAATTGGTATGTATGCAAATTCCCTGTGGCCGCAGATTAATGCGAAATGGTTTGGAATTGCAGCCCTGAGTGTGTTCTTTGCCATCAATCTGTGTGGTGTGGATGTAATGGCGAAGGTACAGAAAATTCTGGTTATCCTGCTGTTTGTTGCACTTGGTCTGTTTATTGTTCTGGGATGCCTCCAGCTGAAAAATCCGGTGTTTGAGTTTACAGCACCAGACTTTTTCTCCAATGGTCCATCCGGATTCTTTTCCGCAATCATGCTGTATGTATATTCAACAAACGGATATTCCTGCATTATGAATTATGGTAAACAGGCAAAAGAAGCGCATAAAGATATTCCAAAGGCACTTCTGTACTGTATTCCGACACTGATGGTTGTATATGGCGGTGTTGCAATTGTAGCAAGTGGTGTGCTTCCTCTGGATCAGGTAGCCGGACAGCCGCTTACCCTGGTTGCAAAAAATATTTTAAATCCGGCACTTTTCACAGTATTTATGATTGGTGGTCCGGTACTTGCACTGTCTTCATCCATTAATTCAACAATTTCCAATAACTGTATTCCGGTTGCACAGTCCTGTAAAGATGGATGGCTTCCGAAATCATGGGCAGCTCAGAACAGAAGAGGGGCTTACTGGAAACTGATGACATTTACTTATCTTATGGGAATATTACCTGTGTTACTGGACTTTTCTATCAGTGATGTTGTAAATAATATTATGCTTCTGGCATCAGCATTGGCATTTCTGCAGATTTATGCGTATTTCCAGCTTCCGAAAAAACATGCAGAAGCATGGGAAAAATCACCAATGCATATTTCTAACGGAAAATATTATTTCCTCTGCTGTTTGAGCCTGTTTGCATATATCTGCATTTTTATCAATTCTTGCAGAAGCCTGAAACTTCCGGTAGTAATCATCAGTCTGATAGCCATTGTAGTATGCATGGCTTACGGATGGTTTAGAAGTGTAAGTCCTGATGTAAAGATGGAAACAAGTGTGTGGGAGGATTAATGTTTATGAATAAAGACCAGAACCTGATCAATGAATTTGCTATCAAAACTTTAAAAGAAAATCTCAATGTTATGTATGCGCAGATATGGCGTGAAGGACAGTTAACGGCAGAATATAAAAGAATGCCGGTGAAAACCCGCCTGAATACCTGGTCTGCATGCAAGGGTGTTGTGTCCTGTGCGGCAGGAATCGCACTTGATGAAGGGCTGATTCGACTTGATGAGAAGATTGTGGATATTTTTCCAGAGTATGCACCGGAGAATCCGGACGGATATCTGGGGGATGTAACGCTGGAAAATATGCTGACAATGACTACAGGTTTGGAAAGCTCTCTGTTTTTCTGTGACTGGCCGGAGCGTTACACAACTCCGGACTGGATCCGATATTTCTTCGAGAATGCGAAAGTGATAAAAAAACCGGGAACAGAATGGCTGTACAGCAATTTTAATACTTATATGATCAGCTGTGCGATTGAAAAACGTGCGGGAGTTAATCTTCTGGAATATTTGAGAAATCGCTTTTTTGAGCCGCTGGGAATTGGAAATCCAGACTGGACTTTGTGTCCGAAAGGGCATGTGCATGCGGCTAATGGACTTTATGTGAATATTGATGAGTTTACCCGGTATGGACAGATGATTCTTCACAAGGGAAATTATAATGGAAAACAGCTGGTGCCAGAGTCGTACATGAAGATGGCAACGTCCAATCTGGTGGATAATTCAGTGGCAGGAAGTCCGGGAAATCTATATTCCGGTTTTGGATATGGATATCAGTTTGTAATGAATCCGGAAGCCGGTTCCTATCGATCCGATGGAAATTATGGTCAGTTCTGTCTGGCGTTTCCTGACAAGGATGCAGTAGTAACTGTAATGTCTCTGGAGGGGGATTTCCAGAAAATAGGAAATCATCTATGGACTACAGTGGTTCCGGAATTATAAGAATTCTGTCTGGCAAATCAGACAGTGTAAGAGGGCTTAAATCTTTCTGGCTTGACATTGGTCAGAAACCGTTTTATACTCCTGTCTTTGACAGTTGCTAAACAAAAAAATCGCTGTACCTTTTGATTTTACTGGGGTTCGGCGATTTTTTTGTGTCGTTTTGGAATATAGTATTTTATCCAATGCGTCGTAAAACCCCCTGCTTCAACTATGGGGATATAAGACGCGTCCATCGAATTTATGCAAGTAATTGAA
>NZ_QUJX01000025.1:0-32891 GCF_003480785.1 Ruminococcus sp. AM26-12LB
CCGTTCCGCAGTAGCGGAACTGGCATTCCGTTTGAGCGTAATTTGCATATAAAGCTTTAAAAACGGTATTTACCAACCCTCTTTTGCAAGTTTGTTATACATAAATGAAATATTTCTTCACTAATTACCTGTCACATAGAACGTGAGGGCAGATATTTTCTTAGAAAAATCATTTTTCCACTAATCACACGTGGCAAAGGATATAATGTCAGATGATTTTGAAAAAAAGCAAAAAAAATAGGCACTAACCATTTACGGTTAATGCCCTTTGGGATAATCATTATTTATCTGTTTTTATCTGATTGCGAAAGTACACTTGCAGCTAAACTCTTTGTTGTTCCAGAATACTTATTACTGTTCATTACCATAGATGCCTTTGTTTCCATAGCTTTACCAGTAATTTTTCCGGTGTTTCTCTGTGACAATACACTTGCAGCTAATGACTTCTGAATTTGAGAACTATTATTCGATCTCATAATTTTTGAAGCCTGTGTTGATAATTTCTGTCCACTTGATTTTTTATTCATGTTTTGTCTCTCTTTCTTTTTAAGAGAGAATGTGATCATCAAACATTCTCGAACATATTGTTACTTATAATTTATTTATCGTTCTTTTCTTTGGCTTCTTTACGTGGAAAGCAAAATACCTTTTTGCCAACCTGCTTAGCATATAAACGATTTCCATTTCTTAATGTAATATATGCTGTAAAAACCATGTCAGTCTGGTCACATTTTACCATGCAATCTGCCTCCTTTCCAAAAGATTTTTCTCAGACGAATCCGAAAAAGTATGGAAATTGGCAGAAACAAATACTAAAATATATTTGAAAGATATGGTTTTAGTAGATGATCTTTTGTCTCTGCTATTTCCGCCAGAGTTCGTTTGAGGCCCTAATCTCAAATGAACTCTTTTTTTGGAATCAGAAAAGTTGCAAGCCTTATATCATAGTGACTGCTTCATTCAAATCAAACAGCATTAAATTCATTTCTGGAACTAATACGCCATTTACTCGATACGACAACTGACTCAAATCCCAATCACAAATTCTTGCAATCGTGTTAATCAAATCTTTTGCATTCCATCGAACCGACAAAACACCATTTGATTTTTCCTTATAAAACTGTACTGACTTATCATCATGTTCATCACATGCTTGAACCGCAATCTGTTTATCAGATTCGTTTATCAGAAGCTTTACATATGTTGGGTATTTCATCTTCATGATTACAGATTTGTTGAATGTAATACCATTACTTGTAATCGAAATATATGGTACACCCTCGCTAAAGTCAAACGTCTTAAAATTTGATAAATCAATCACTCTGCTCGCCTCCTTTCTGTTTTCTATATGATTATAACATATTCATCCATTCTGTTCAATCCTATTTATTTTCTTGTTTTCTTTTCGTCTTTTATTTGTTTTTTATTCATCTTTTGTTCTTCTATTATTTTATTATTTATTCACTTGTCATTTTGTACATTTGTATTAAAACTCATGCGAATACTTTTTATTTAAAAGAATTTAACTGAAAACAGATACAATTTTTATAGTAGTCAAAACAAAAGGCACTAACCATTTGCGGGTAATGCCTTTTCGGTTAATCATTATTTTCTATTTTTCTTCTGTCAGCTTCTGATACATTTTCATCAATTCTGCCACACAATCGGCTTCCGACATTTTAGTGCTGAATCCATAAGCCTCCATCACAGCTCTGTTGTTTGCGTTATGTGCTTTAAGTAATTCCGGCGGCATAGTCAACGGGTCATAAAGATCTGCAAGACTGCTATTTGGATAAAGTGCTCTGGCATTTAAGATTGCCTGTGCAGTTTTCTTTATCTTTTCTTTTTGTTCATCCGTAGGTGACGGCCATGGGAAATTATTGTAAACAATCGTATTAGAATAACTATAATCACTCTTTAATCTGCCACATACAACTCTTGTCCATGCCATATGAACATTCGACATCAATATACCAAACTCATAGCTTGTTGCAGATGGCATTGTAAAAAGTTTATCACCCGGAATAATTTCACCATCCAGATAATCCATTGGAATATATCTTCTGTTTTGTGATGACACCTTCGGTATCGCTATATACGGAGAATCATATTCAAGTATTGATGCAAATAATCCTGGAGTATCTGCAGCTTTTCTTGTATTATTTCTCGTGCTTGCCATTCTAAATTCACGAACTTTATCAATTCTTTCTCTGACAAGCGGACACCGTTTCAATAATAATGGATCTGCCCCAACCAGCCATATACAATATCTTGGTTTTCTATCAATAAAATCTTTTCCCATCATATAATGTCTGATGAAAGATATTGCCTGTGGCTCTTTAGATATCAATTCTTCTTTTTCTTCTTCCGTAAGTATCAAATATCCGCCATCTATTGCCTGTCCTCCTAATGAAATAGGTGGAACATCTGATAAAGGTTTCATTCTTTTTTCAATTGAAATATTATCTGCATCCAGCAGATAACCATTAATATTTTTTGCTACTATTATATCGTCCTTGGAATATATCTTCTTCTGATACTCTGCACCATTTTTTCTACTAAATCCTATAATGACACAATGTACATGTGCTTTGATTGAAGCCTCACTATCCCATATAAATGTTCTATATGCATAATCAATTTGTATTCCATCTTCAAACAGTGGTTTCCACAAAATGGAAACGCTCTCTCCCTGAGTAATTGAATTAGTCGATACAAGAGCTGCTCTGATATTTATATTTTCCTTCATGTAATCAGATGCCTTTTTATACCAGCAACTTACATAATCGAGATTACCTACACTTTTCCATCCAGCAAATATATCAGCAACATCTTCTTTTTGTTTTTCTCCCATCCACCTTGCACCAACGAAAGGTGGATTCCCCATTATATAAGATAATGACTTAGCCAAAACAACGCTGTTCCAATCTATCTTCAGTGCATTACCTTCTGCAATATTTACATACGTCTTCAACGGAAGGAAATCATCATTGAACCCATATACAATATTTTTTGTTTCCTCCATCATCTGTGATTCTGCAATCCACAAAGCTGTCTTTGCTACTGTCACGGCAAAGTCATTGATCTCAATTCCATAAAATTGTTGAATGGATACTCTGATTGGATTATGAACATCTCCCAACGTCATCTGACCACCAACTTTTTCACGAATGACTTCATTTTCTAACCGTCGAAGTGATAAATATGTTTCCGTCAGAAAATTTCCCGAACCACAAGCCGGATCTAAAAATGTCAGTAAAGCCAGTTTATTCTGAAATTCATCCAGACGTTTTACTTTTGTCCTCTGCACCTGTATTTTCAAAATCTCATGAAATTCCGTCTGCAATTTATCGAGAAACAACGGATCAATCACTTTATGTATATTGGAAATACTTGTATAGTGCATTCCACCGGATCTTCTCGTTTCTGGATTTAACGTTGACTCAAACACTGCCCCAAAAATTGTAGGGGATATATCACTCCAGTCAAAATCTTCAGAAGCTTTGGTCAAAAGTAATTCTTTGATTTCTTCTGTCAACGGCGGAATCTCAATAGTTTCATCTGAAAACAATCCACCATTCACATACGGAAACTGTGCTAAATCTTCTTCTAAATATTCGTCTCTCTCAGAGACAGGTGTATCCAAGACTTTAAACAGTTCCAGTAATGCACGCCTACAGTCTTTCACTTCATATGCTTTCAGATAATCATGGAAAATATTCCGTTTTCCAAAAATCCCAGCATCCTCGGCATAAAGACAGAACACAATTCGAACACATAAAGCATTCAGACTTTTCAGTTTATGCTCTCTTTTCTCTTTTTGTTCAATGGTTTCCTCTTTCGCTTTTACTTCTGGAATCTTATACTGTGTAAGGAATGCTTCATAAAGCAGTCCAACAATATCTCCTGCTTTAATCGATACTTCCATCTCGTGAGAGATTTTCTGCACATCTTTCTTTATTAAAATATCAAGCAACGGATACTTACTCGGTATTTCATCCAATGATATTTTTACTGCCTCCGGTACTCTGGCATTCATATCATAAATCCATATATCAGAGAAATTGCTGGTAATGATCCAACGTGCCTTTTCATCATATGGGAGATTATCATTATATCGTTTTGCTTGATCATACGGCGTCAGTTCTATTGAACCAGAATTCATAATCTTATGGTCCAGTGCTTTACCAAGACTCTTTTGTTCAATCAATACATGCGTTTCTGGAATATACACATCAATTCTTTTTGTATTTCCATCTACCACAACTTTTTTCTCAAATTCCACACGATCTGTCACATTCTCCATTCCAAGAACGTTTGACAGAAAATCAATCCAATATGATCTTCCATCCTCATCTTCTCTTCCTCTCCCCTTCCATTTATTTGCAAATTGGCGGGCAGCTTCCCTCTGTTCTGCATCGGTCATCGTTTTTTTCCTCCTGCGTATCCGTAAGCTCTCATATTCATAATCTATTAACTCAGACAGGTAAAGTACCGATACTTATCATGTATCTGTATATCATCATTCATCTGCAAAAATGTGTACTTTCCTGTAAAATGCTCATTTTTTCTCTACTACTCCATAATATCATAAAACAGCCTATCTTCCAACGATAGAAGTTCGTTGACGATACCTCCAAAGCACTTGTCAAAAAGTACACTTTCATGTAAAACACCCACCTTACAATAATTTGGCTTTTTCGTAAATTTCTGCACGATACCGAAAAGTTGATAAGGGCATATTACATTCTTTCGCAGCAGACGTTCCAGTTATTTTCCCGTTTTTCCACCGCTGATACACATCGTGAAAATTATCTGGCAATCTGCTTGGTGGTCTACCGAACCGCACACCTCTGGCTTTTGCCGCTGCAATACCTTCTGCCTGCCTTTGCCGAATATTTGTTCTTTCGTTTTCTGCTACAAATGACAGTACCTGCAATACAATATCTGACAGAAACGTTCCCATCAAATCTTTTCCCCGGCGAGTGTCAAGTAAAGGCATATCAAGAACCACAATATCAATTCCTTTATCTTTTGTGAGAATTCTCCACTGTTCCAGTATTTCCGCATAGTTACGTCCTAAGCGATCAATACTTTTTATATAAAGAAGATCATCTTTCCGGACACGTCGAATCATTTTTCTGTATTGTGGGCGCTTGAAGTCTTTTCCAGACTGTTTATCAATAAAAATATTCTTTTCTGGGATAGCCAACTCCTTCAATGCAATCAATTGCCGATCTTCGTTCTGATCCCGACTACTGACACGTATATATCCAAATATATTTCCCATCCTTGTTTCCTCCTGCATAGTCTCTGATAGGTGAAAAGCTGTCTTCCCCAAAAGAAAGACAGCTCCCCATGTCTTCTCTGAACTTTTTCACTCTAAACTACTCTCTTATTCAGGACAATGCTTTAAGGATCTGTTTCATGCACTTTTTCAACTTCATCCCATCTTTTAATCCCAGTCGATAAAAGAATTCCTCTGTATCTGCTCCACTGTTGAATATAGCATCACAATATTTCGTAATCGCTTCTTCCTGCTCCGGCGAAAGTGAAACTATTACTTTTTCATATTCTTCCTCGACTTTATCTGGTTCTGTATCTGTTTGCTGTTTTAATTTCCAGTCCGTATATGCCTTTCCCATGTGTTCTGTTATTGCCAGATTTAAAAATTCTTCAATTTCTTTTGTCATTTTCATAGATTCCCACCTGCTCTTTCTCAATCCTGTATCTCATTTGCCCTCCTATACATACACCAATTCGTTCAATACAATTTCCTGTGCACGATTCCTGATATTATTTGCCCTGCGAACCCATTCCATAGGATTCTGTGCTTTCAAGTCCTCTGTTACGCCCTCAGCACTTCTCATCTGTGCTTCAATCAGCTCAAAGCGTTCCTGTGCCTGTTCATTCACATCTGCCAGATGACTGTCCAGCCTGGCGGTCAGAAGAAGACAGCTATACATTCCTGATTTATGTTCTTTCAGATATTCCTTCCGTAGCATCCCCCAGCAGCCAATCGGTCTGGTTTCTTCCGGTAAGGATAACACTGGCAGATAATAATCTCCTACCAGTACATAATCCAATCCATTATTATCATCATGTATCTTTTTTCTTAATTCGCTCATGTGCTTGCCTCCCTCAGATTTTCCTTTGCTCACGTAAATATGCTTCAAATATACTTCTTCGAATCAAAACTTTCTTTCCAATCTTATAGACTGCTCCAGCTTCATGTGCCATGCGAATAACAGGTTTCATTCCCAACCGGTAATACTCACACGCCATATTGTAGGTCACATAGTCATGGCTCATAAATTCCAGATCTTCATCGTCAATCTCATCTGAAAACATCCATACATTACCGCTCATCTGTCTTCTTCTCCTTATCTTTTCCTGTTGCCGGTTCATGGAAACGTTCCAGGTAATCATCAAAAATATCACGACGAATCAGTACCGTTCCATCAATTCTGTAAATAGCTCCTGCATCACTGGCAAGCTCTAAGAGTTTCTTATGAGAGATACTGTAAATAATCTCTGCCTGTTGATATCGCAGATACTGTCGGCGTAATTTTCTTAAATGTTCCGGAACTTCCTTCATACTTGTAATCGGTTTGTACTTTTCATTCATAATGCTTTCCTCCAAAATTAGATTTACTGTTTTACAGAAGTTGACTGCCGGAATATAACTTTTCCACGAAAAAAAGCACCTCTTAGATCAACTCTAAGAAGTGCTCTTGCTTCATTGCCAAACCCGTGTCTTTCCACCTGAAATTCGTCATGCTTCATAACGATTCATTATTATCCCAAATTTTGTTGTCAAATTGTTGTCAAATGCGGTCTGACATCATGGTTTTAGACATTTTATATTTAATTTTAGTACAGCTTTGCACCAGCCGGAATGTGGTTATCAACCATCAGAAGATGAAGTTTTTCTTCTCCTTCTTCTTCGTGGATTGCACTAAGCAACATACCACAGGATTCAATTCCCATCATAGCTCTTGGAGGCAGATTTGTGATAGCGATCAGTGTCTTGCCTACCAGTTCTTCTGGCTCGTAATAAGCGTGAATACCGCTTAAAATCGTACGATCTGTGCCTGTTCCGTCATCCAGAGTGAACTGCAGAAGCTTCTTGGATTTCTTAACAGCTTCACATGCTTTTACCTTTACAGCTCTGAAATCAGACTTGCTAAAAGTATCGAAATCTACAAATTCTTCGAATAACGGCTCCACTTTTACCTTAGAGAAATCGATCACTTCTTCTTTCTCCGGTGCAGCTTCAGAAGTGCTGTTTGTTGTCTTGGAAACTTTCTTATCAGCGTCCAGTGACTTCATTGTCGGGAACAGAAGTACGTCACGAATTGCCTGGCTGTCTGTCAGGAGCATAACGAGACGGTCGATTCCGTATCCGATACCACCTGTTGGCGGCATACCGATCTCCAGTGCATTCAGGAAGTCTTCATCTGTGTGGTTGGCTTCCTCATCACCTGCGTCTGCAAGAGCATCCTGTGCTTTGAAACGCTCTCTCTGATCGATCGGGTCGTTGAGCTCGGAATATGCGTTACACATTTCCCATGTATTGATAAAGAGCTCGAAACGCTCTACCTTGTTCGGATCGGAAGGTTTCTTCTTGGTCAGCGGAGAGATCTCGATCGGATGATCCATGATAAATGTCGGCTGGATCAGCTCTTTCTCACAGTACTCCTCGAAGAAGAGGTTGATGATATCACCCTTCTTATGGCGATCCTCATACTCGATATGATGCTCGTCAGCAAGCTTCTTGGCTGCCTCATCATCTGCTACTTCGTCAAAGTCGATTCCTGCATATTTCTTGATGGCATCGTTCATGGTCAGACGTGCGAAAGGCTTTCCAAGATCGATCTCGATACCATTGTAGGAAATCTTTGTGGAACCGCAGACCTTCTCTGCAAGGTAACGGAACATAGACTCTGTCAGCTCCATCATTCCCTCATAATCAGTATATGCCTGATAAAGCTCCATCAGAGTGAACTCCGGATTGTGACGGGTATCAACACCCTCGTTACGGAATACACGGCCGATCTCGTAAACTCTCTCAAGTCCGCCTACGATCAGTCTCTTAAGATAAAGCTCCAGGGAAATACGAAGCTTAACGTCTTCGTTCAGTGCGTTGTAATGTGTCTCAAATGGTCTTGCAGCTGCACCGCCTGCGTTGGAAACCAGCATTGGTGTCTCAACTTCCATGAAGTCACGTCCTGCAAGGAAGTTACGGATCTCCTTAAGGATCTGGGAACGTTTGATGAATACATTCTTGCTGTCCTGGTTCATGATAAGATCCACATATCTCTGACGATAACGGGTATCTGTATCTGTCAGTCCGTGGAATTTCTCAGGAAGGATCTGTAAGCTCTTGGAAAGAAGAGTCATCTTCTCTGCATGAATGGAGATCTCACCTGTTCTTGTTCTGAAAGCAAATCCCTCCAGACCAAAAATATCGCCAATATCAGATTTCTTGAAATCTGCATAGGAATCGGTTCCAATGGCATCTCTTGCCACATAAACCTGAATGTTACCCTGTAAATCCTGGATATTGCAGAAAGAAGCTTTTCCCATTACACGCTTGAACATCATACGTCCTGCGATTGATACATGGATCGGGCTTGCGTCCATGATGCTTCTTCTTTCTTCATAATCCTTCTTCTGAGCCTCTTTTGCCTGCTCTTCATCAAGACCTGTTACATCAAGCTCCTTGCGATCTTTGAGAAGCTCTGCCTCATGTGCTTCATAGAGATTCTTTACCTCAAGGGAATGATGTGTCTGATCAAATTTTGTGATCTGAAACGGGTCCCTGCCATTTGCCTGAAGGTCTGCCAGTTTGTCACGACGTACCTTAAGCAACTGGTTTACATCCTGCTTCTTCTGCTCTGCCACTTGTTGGCCTCCTTAATCTATCTGTCGTTCAAGCGGATCTGTGCGATCCGCTCCGTTGTCTGCTTTATACGTTTCTCTGGATCTCAAGAACCTTGTATTTCATGATTCCGGACGGCATCTCAACCTCAACGATATCGTTGGTGTGTGCACCGATCAGTGCTTTACCTACCGGAGATTCATTGGAGATCTTTCCCTCAAGGCTGTTAGCCTCTGTGGAACCTACGATCTTCAGCTCCATATCTTCCTCAAATTCATAATCATGAACCTTAACCTTGCAGCCTACGCTGATTCTGTCAAGATCGACTTCGTCCTCTACTACAACCTCAGCGTTCTTGAGGATCTTCTCGATCTCCTCGATACGTGCCTCGATATCTCTCTGCTCATCCTTTGCTGCATCGTACTCTGCGTTCTCAGAAAGGTCTCCCTGCTCTCTGGCCTCTTTGATCTTTCCTGCTACTTCTTTTCTCTTAACAACTTTCAGATCGTGCAGCTCGTCTTCCAGTTTTCTAAGTCCTGCGTATGTGAGTAAGTTCTTCTTTGCTTCTTCCATTTTGCCTTACTTCCTTTCAAAACCGTGCTGTTTTTTCTGAAAAAAATACAGCTTCGGATATTTCTGTTGCTACCATTCCCAAGAGCTCTTTTTTCTAAAAAAGGGCGTAAAAATCTCAGGATATTCACAATTCCTGTATTATACCGAAAAGCCCCAGTATTGTCAAGCATTCCACGTCGAAAAAGGGTCCCTGAAATATGCAAAAAAAGCCGCGCGAAATCTCAGATTTCAACACGGCTTTTCTGTATTATCCTGCCCGGTCTGATTCCTTATCTCTTCTCCGGAAAAAGATCTTTATAACGATTAGTCACCATCTGTGTCTGATACTCAAAATCCTGTTTATGCTGATTGACCAGTGTAGAAAGGATGATCCCGGAAAACCAGCAGATGATAGCTGTCAGGATCACAAACCCGCTGACGATCAGTGTCGGGATCTTTTCCACTGTCCCAACCTCCAGAAAATGTACCAGCACCGGAATAAAGAATACCATTCCCACCACAAACAGCACTGCTGCGATAAGGGAGAAGAACTCCAGCGGCTTGTAATTCTTGAACATTTTCACAATAGTCTTCAGGACCTTAAATCCATCTGCATAAGTATTCAGCTTGGACTCACTTCCCTCCGGCCTGTCACGATATTCAATGACTACATTCTCAACCTGCATGTTCTTATCGATGGCGTGGATCGTCATCTCTGTCTCGATCTCAAAATTCCTGGAAAGTACCGGGAATGTTTTTACAAAGCGGTAACTCATGGCACGGTAACCTGTCATGATATCCTTGATGTTGCTTTTGAAAAGACGGTTAATGGAACCTCTTACGATGCTGTTTCCAAAGTTGTGAAAAGGTCTCTTGTTCTCTGTAAAATATGTAGAAGAAAGGCGGTCACCAACTACCATGTCTGTACCTTTCTCCAGAACCTTGCTGCACATTTCAGCTGCAAACTCTGCCGGATAAGTATCGTCGCCATCTACCATAAGATAACACTGCGCATCGATATCCCGAAACATACTGCGGATCACGTTTCCTTTTCCCTGCTGATACTCATAACGGACAACTGCCCCTTCTTTTCTGGCAATCTCGTCTGTTCCATCTGTAGAGTTATTATCATATACGTAGATCACAGCTTCCGGAAGTGCTTTTTTCATATCGCGGATAACCTTTGCTACCGTCTTGCTTTCGTTGTAGCAAGGAATTAAAACTGCTATTTTATCTGCCATTATTTTTCTCCTGTAAAACAAAAAAACTTTCTGCGGATTCCCGCTAACTGACTGTAGCACGCGCCCCGCTCCTTGTCAATAGAACGTTTCGTTTTCTCCGACATACTTTTCTCTTTTATCGCTCCAGTACCATGTTTGTAAGCTTTTTCAGTTCTTCATAGCTTGAAATATTATTAGATTCTCTCCGGATTCCCGCACTGTGCCGCATACCGGCTGTATACCAGGCTACATGCTTCCGCATTTCACGGATCCCGATATACTCACCCTTTATCGCGATCTGATCTTCGGCATGGCGCAGGATCATCTCACATACTTCCTCTGCGGTTGGCCTGGAAAGCTTTTCCCCGGTGCGGAAATAGTGGTTCAGTTCCCGGAAGATCCACGGGTTCCCACGTACTGCACGGCCGATCATCACCGCATCGCAGCCAGTCTCTTTAAACATGGCTTCTGCAGTTTCCGGTGAAACGATATCTCCGTTTCCTATCACCGGAATAGTCACCGCTTCCTTCACCCTGCGGATAGCATCCCAGTCCGCCTGACCGGAATAATACTGCTGTCTGGTCCTTCCATGAACTGCGATGGCTGCTGCACCGGCATCCTCCACCCGTTTTGCGATCTCCACCACATCCACCGGCGTATTTTCATCAAAGCCAATGCGGACCTTCACCGTTACCGGCTTGGAAACTGCTCCGGAAACACTGCGGACGATCTCTTCGATCAGCTGAGGATCCTTCAGAAGAGCTGAGCCCTCGCCATTATTTACCACCTTGGGAACCGGACATCCCATATTGATATCGAGAATGTCAAAGGGACGCTCCTCAATGCTTTTTGCCACCTCTGCCATAAGGTCCGGCTCGCTGCCGAAAAGCTGCATGGATACCGGATGCTCCCCGGGATCGATCTCCATCAGCGCCTCTGTATTCTTATTATGAAAAGAGATCGCCTTGGCACTGACCATCTCCATACAGATCAGGCCAGCCCCCTGCTCCTTGCAAAGTCTTCGAAATGCCAGATCCGTAACCCCTGCCATCGGTGCAAGCACAAAGGGATTCGGTATCTCCACATTTCCGATCTTCCACTGCATCTTCATGGATCATTCCTCAACGGCATCTGCTTTTTTCTGCAGTTCCTCATCCGGGATATCTCCCAGGAAAAATACCTTGTAATACATTTCCAGAGATTCCAGAAGCTCTCTTTTGTCCCGCTGGAGTTCCTTGATCTTCAGTGCACTTCCGATCTCGTCAAAACGGGCATCTGCCTCCAGGGCTTCTGTCTTAAACTGCAGACTGCCGTCCTCATCAAATTCCAGTGTCAGGATCCCGCCTACATCCTCTGTGAAAAGCACACACATGATCTGCAGCTCCTGCTTTACCGTCTCAGGAAGAGACGCAAAATCCTGGTTAAAATAATATTTCTGCTCATAAGAGCTTGCTCCGCAGAGCACAATGTTATCCTGATACATAAAATCTCCTTTATTTATAACTTGACACTCCCCGCAGCTAAAGCAGGGAGATTCTTGTTTTTTCCACTACTGCAATAAAACATCAACGGAAAATCGCTGCCGGAAATTTTATCCGATCTGTGCTGCATGTTTTACACATAGCTGTATAAACCACGTACAGAAACCTCTCCGGAATTTACTTCCTCGACTGTACCGTCTGCACGCTCTACCAGAAGCTCTCCGCCGGCATTGATCCCTCTTGCGATCCCCTCATATGGATCATTCTGATCCAGTACACGTACCGGCTGGTTCAGATTGGCCAGCATTTTCTCATAATCCGGTTTCAGGCCGCTGAGATCCTCTGTCTGTACAAATCTCTCATAATTTTCCTCAAAATGCTTCATCACAAGTCCGACTACCTGTGCCCGGTCAAAGGGATGTCCGCTTTCCAGATACAGAGAGGTAGCCTTATCTGCCATTTCTTCCGGGAAGCTTTCCATATTTACGTTAATCCCGACTCCGATAACTGCACAGCCGATCTTATCCTGCTTCATGGTCATTTCGGTTAAGATACCGCAGATCTTTTTGCGGGAAACAACTACATCGTTAGGCCATTTGATCCCTACCTCAAGACCGAGCTCTGCTACTGCCTGTGCAACTGAAAGTCCCATAACAAGTGTCAGCATCGGCGCCTTCTGTGGAGAAAATTCCGGGCAGATAAGGATACTCATAGTAATGGCACTGTCCGGCGGCGCACTCCATCGTCTTGTAAAACGTCCGCGTCCTGCGGACTGATATTCTGCCACAAACAGCTCTCCGTGTCCTGCGCCTTCTTCCCTCCAGGCACGTTTTCCCCAGAGATTTGTGGAATCTGTTTCTCTTGCAAAATGGACGGTTTTGCCCGCCCATTTTGTATGTGTTGCCTGTGAAATTATTTCTTCATTAAATAAATCTGACATTATTTCTCCGGCTCTCCTAATGTTGCAACGATCACAGCCTTAATGGTGTGCATACGGTTCTCAGCTTCGTCGAATACCTTGGACTGCGGAGACTCGAATACTTCGTCTGTAACCTCCATATCTGTAAGGTTGAAACGCTCGCCCATCTCTTTTCCAATCTTTGTCTTAAGATCATGGAATGCCGGCAGACAGTGAAGGAAGATCGCCTTTTCACCGGCGTTCTCCATTACATGTCTGGTAACCTTGTATGGTGTCAGGTCGTGGATACGCTCTGTCCATACTTCGTCAGGCTCGCCCATGGATACCCATACATCTGTGTAGATGATGTCCGCATCTTTTGTTCCTGCCTCCACATCCTCTGTGAGAGTGATGGTGGAACCTGCCTCTTCTGCCCACTGCTGACACTGTGCTACAAGCTCATCATTCGGGAAATATTTCTTGTTGGTGCAGGCTACGAAATCAAGACCAAGCTTGGAGCATACAACCATCAGGGAGTTACCCATGTTGTAACGGGCATCGCCCATGTATACAAGCTTCAGGCCTTTCAGTTTGCCGAAATGCTCACGTACTGTCAGCATATCTGCAAGCATCTGTGTCGGATGATACTCGTTTGTCAGACCATTCCATACCGGTACACCTGCATGCTTCGCAAGCTCCTCAACAATATCCTGACCGAAGCCACGGTACTCGATTCCCTCATACATTCTTCCGAGAACTCTTGCAGTATCTGCGATGCTCTCCTTCTTTCCGATCTGGGAGCCTGTGGGATCCAGATAGGTAGAACCCATTCCCAGATCATGAGCTGCCACTTCGAAGGAACAGCGTGTTCTTGTGCTTGTTTTTTCAAAGATCAGGGCAATATTCTTACCTCTGTAATACTCATGAAGCTCTCCTGCTTTTTTCTTTGCCTTCAGATCTGCTGCAAGGTCGATCATGTAAGTGATCTCTTCCGGTGTAAAGTCTTTCAGTGTCAGGAAATTTCTTCCTTTAAGATTCATAATATGTCCTCCTCATGGCTGCAGATTTATTTCTGCTCTGCCGGTTTATCTGTCATGATTTCCTTCAGGGATGTTGCCAGCCCTGCGATGCCCTGTATCTCGGACGGAATGATGATCTTCGTTGCCTTACCGTCAGCAACCTTTGTAAGAGCCTCCAGGCTCTTCAGAGTAAGAACAGATTCATCTGCTCCTGCTTCCTTGATCATACGAAGTCCTTCTGCAGTTGCCTGCTGTACTTTAAGGACTGCCTGTGCCTGTCCTTCAGCCTCTTTGATCATACGCTCCTTCTGAGCCTCCGCATGAAGGATCGCCGCCTGCTTCTCAGCCTCAGCATCCAGGATAGCGGACTGTTTTTTACCCTCAGCAACAAGGATGGTGGAACGTTTCTCTCCTTCTGCTTTCAGAATGGCTTCTCGTCTCTCACGCTCAGCCTTCATCTGTTTCTCCATGGCATCCTGGATGGCTGCCGGAGGAATGATGTTCTTAAGCTCCACACGGTTAACCTTGATTCCCCATGGATCTGTAGCCACATCAAGGGAAGCACGCATCTTGGTATTGATAACCTCTCGGGATGTCAGTGTCTCATCCAGCTCCATATCACCGATGATGTTACGAAGTGTTGTAGCAGAAAGATTCTCGATCGCCATGATCGGATTCTCAACGCCATATGCGTAAAGCTTCGGATCTGTGATCTGGAAAAATACAACCGTATCGATCTGCATGGTTACATTATCTTTGGTAATTACCGGCTGCGGTGGAAAATCCACAACCTGTTCTTTCAGGTTTACTCTTCTTGCAACACGCTCAATGAACGGAACCTTGAAATGGATTCCTGTACTCCAGGTAGCCTTGTAAGCGCCAAGACGTTCCAGTACCACTGCATAGGCCTGCGGTACAATGCGGATACAGGATGCAAGTACCCACAGCACAAGAACGATGACTACAAGCAAAACAACAACTCCACCCATAATTTAGCCCTCCTTGCTAATTTCTTTTACGATCAGCTTCACTCCGCGGATCTCTTCGATCTCAACCACTGCACCTGTTGGAATTTCTTCCCCGTCATCTGCGGTCCGTGCAGTCCACTCGATGTCATTGATCCTCACCTGCCCGGTCTGGGCCAGGTTGTTGACCGGCTGTATCACTACGGCTCTTTTTCCCAGAAGGCTCTCTGCATTGGTCTTTTCCACGCCCTTGTTCATGTAGCGGACCGCCAGAGGTCTGGTAAAGATCAGAAGCACCACGGAAACTCCGAAAAATAAAAGGAGCTGTACAACAATTCCCCCACCAAGCCACGAGGCAATGCACGCCACAAGAGCACCGCCTGCAAACCAGACAGTGGTAAGTCCTACCGTGATTGCTTCAATTACCAGTAAAATTGCCAGTATTCCAAGCCAGGCCAAAGGTGTCATAAAACCCCTCCTCTCTTATTCTCTTCTCTGTCTTGCAGCTTCGTACATCAGGATTCCTGATGCCATGGCAGCATTCAGTGATTCTACTTTTCCGCACATGGGAATGCGGATCAGACAGTCTGCTGCCTCCGCTGCCTGATCGGTCAGGCCCTTTCCCTCGTTTCCGATGAAAAAAGCGGTGCCGCCCTTATAGGATTCCTGATCATAGGAATTCTCACCCTTCAGATGAGCTGCAAAACTGCGGATTCCCTTTTCTTTCAGCTTCTTTTCTAATGATACCACATCTTCCACATATAGAAAAGGCATTCTGTAAATGGAGCCCATAGTAGAACGGATCACCTTGGGATTTGTGATATCCACGCAGGTTTTTGTGAGGAAAACTCCGCTTACGCCGGCGCCCTCACCGGTCCTGAGAATGGTTCCCGCATTTCCCGGATCCTGAAGATCCTCCAGAACCATGACCAGAGGATTTTTTCCCGCCAGTACCTCTTCCTCGCTCCAGGAAGGCAGCTTCAGAACTGTCAGGATCCCCTGGGGAGTCTTGGTATCACACATCTGACGAAATACGGAATCCTTCACGATCTCACAGGGATATTTTTCTGCCTGAGACATCAGCTCTCCATCCCGGGAAACGGTCTCGGAGACAAACACCTGGGAAACCCAGCTTTCCGGTGCTTCCAGAAACATTTTCCGGCCCTCTGCCACAAAAAGTCCCTGCTCTCTTCTGGCTTTTGCCTTCTGGTTCAGCTGCATGACATTTTTTATTTTTGCATTTGATACACTGGTTATCATACTTTTATTTCTCTCCTTCCGGCAATCCGTATTCGGTTAACGTAATTCCTCACGACTTGCATTCAGATCCTTGTTTTTTCCGATGGCGATTATGGAACAGTTGTCCGGAAGCGGTTCGGAAGGATCCAGATCTACCGTGACATTTTCACCCTGCTTGATGCCAATGATATTAATGTGAAAACGCTCCCGTACATTCAGATCTACCAGATTTTTTCCACTCCAGGATACCGGCATGGAAAACTCCGCCATACTGAACTCCGCTGAAAGCTCAAACACATCCAAATACCCGCCGGACATAAGATTTCTGGCAACTCGCAGTCCCATGGACTGTTCCGGATAAATGATCTTATCTGCACCAATTTTGTCAAGTATACGTCCATGAAGAGAATTCATACTTTTTGCAACTACAAAGGGCACTCCCAGATCCTTGGCCTGCATGGTCGCGGAAATACTGGCTTCCAGATTTTCGGCAACCGCGATAATGGCTACATCCACATTCTGAACTCCCAGAGCCTTCAGGATTCCCGGTTCACGGACATCTGCTTTTACCGCATAGGTTACTTTTTCGGAAATCTCTTCGATATTTTCTTCTTTGTCATCAATGGCAAGGACATCGCAGTCTGACTCTGCCAGCGTCACCGCCAGAGTCATTCCAAACTGTCCAAGCCCGATCACGGCAAAAGATTTATTTTTCATTCTATTCTCCTGTTTAACCAATCATGATATCTTCTTCACCGAGATGCGTTGTGCTTCCCGGCCTGTTGCGTACACGCATCACAACTGCTGTTCCAAGTGTCAGCGGTCCGATACGTCCCAGATACATGGTAAGGATCACGATCCACTTGCCTGCCACATTCAGCTGAGGTGTCAGTCCTCTGGAAAGTCCTACTGTAGCCCCCGCAGAAGTGATCTCATATAAGACATCTGCCAGATCCACTCCCGGCATTACTGCGGACAAAAGCACCGTCATGGTAAAAAGGATCAGCACACTGGTTCCTGCAACAACCATGGCAGAACGGAGATAGCTCTCACGAATCCTGCGGCCGTATACCTCTACATCCTTTTTTCCCTGAAGATATGCTGCAATGGAAAGGATCAGAACCGCAATGGTAGTAGTCTTCACACCACCGGCAGTGCCCATGGGTGATCCTCCGATAAACATCCACAGCAGGGAAATGATCACGGTAGGTGTGGACAAAAGTGACTGATCCATGGTATAAAATCCCGCCGTACGTGTTGTCACTGACTGGAAAAAGGATGCCATGAGCTTTGTTCCCAGTGGTGCCCCCTTCAGCGTGGAAGGGTTTCCGGATTCAAAGATAAATACCAGAAATGCTCCTGAAAATACCAGGATCCCGGTCATCGTAAGGACCAGCTTGCTCTGAAGCCGCAGTACACGAAAAACTCTGGATGGGGAGAGCTCTTTTCTCAGAACCTTGCGGAATTTATCCCACAGATCCCACCAGACGATAAATCCAAGACCTGACACAATGATCAGGCCAATCGTAGTGATATTGACCAGCGGATTGCTCACATATACCGAAAGGCTTGTTTCCCCGAAAAGATCGATCCCAGCGTTGCAGAATGCAGATACCGCCAGAAATATGGCATGCACCAGACCTTTTTTTATTCCAAATTCCGGTACAAAGCAAAACGCATACAGGACCGCACCGATTCCTTCTGCAAGAAACACGCATTTCACCACACTGCGGACTACAGCCACGACTCCACCCATTTCATCCAGGTTATAGGATTCCTTGATGATCCGTCGGTTTTTCAGGGAAATTTTCCGCCGGAGGCTGATGAATATCATATTCGCCAGTGCGACCAGTCCGATCCCGCCGATCTGTATCAGGCACAGGATAACCGCTTTTCCAATGGGGCTCCACTGGACTGCCATAACAACTGTGGAAAGTCCTGTCACACATACGCTGGTCGCCGCTGTAAAAACAGCATCCGGGAAGGTAACAGCCTGCCCGGGTGCACTGCAGAACGGCATCCACAAAATAAGTCCACCTACAAAAATCACCCCCGCAAAGCCGAGGGCAATTATTTGTGACGTATTCAGTTTATGCAATCCGTCTGAAACTTTTTTTAAGTTCATAAATATCTTTATTTTCTGTAATTATGAGAAAGAGAATTGCAGACCTCCCACATGTAGGAATCTACATTCTTCTGCATTGCAAGAGCCTCATTGATGTCGAAATCAACAAACTCACCATGACGGTATCCAACCACACGGCTGCGTTTTCCGGCAACAAGAAGATCTACTGCAAGAGCACCCATCATGGACGCATATACACGGTCCTTACATGTAGGGCTTCCACCACGCTGCATGTGACCAAGGATCGTTGCACGTGTCTCGATACCTGTTGCAGCCTCGATACGCTTCGCCATAGCCTCTGAATGGCCGATACCCTCAGCATTTACGATGATATGGTGTTTCTTGCCTTTCTTACGGCTCTCTACGATATTGTCAATAAGCTTCTGCTCATCGTAATCATATTTCTCCGGGATCAGGATATCCTCAGCACCGTTTGCGATACCGCACCATACTGCAAGGTATCCGGCGTTACGTCCCATAACCTCGATGATACTGCATCTCTCATGGGATGTGGATGTATCACGTACCTTGTCAATAGCTTCCATAGCTGTATTTACAGCAGTATCGAAACCGATGGTGTACTCGGTACATGCGATATCAAGGTCAATAGTTCCCGGCAGGCCAATGGTATTGATTCCAAGGTTCGCAAGCTTCTGAGCACCTGCGAAGGATCCGTCTCCACCGATAACAACAAGACCGTCGATTCCATGCTTTCTGCAGATCTCTGCAGCCTGCTGCTGTCCTTCCTCTGTTCTCATCTCTGCACATCTGGCAGTATAAAGAATTGTTCCGCCTCGCTCAATCGTATCGGAAACGTCCTTTGCTGTCATATCTCTGATCTCTTCATTTAAGAGACCGCTGTATCCTTTATAGATTCCCTTTACGTTCAGTCCGCTGCTTAATCCTCTTCTGACAACAGCACGGATTGCAGCATTCATTCCAGGTGCGTCACCGCCACTGGTCAAAACGCCGATCGTTTTGATTTTGTTCTCTGCCATATTGTTATCCTCCATCTTATGAAACAACCTATTGTAATACACATATTCGGGTATAGTTTATAGCATTTTTATAAGTTTTTCAATACTCTCTCCACAATTTTAACATTGGAACTTCCATATTTTTTACACATGCGCTCCAGCCAGGAATCCTCGATATGGACCTGATAAGCAGGGGGAAGTTTCTTCATTGCCTTGACATCTTTGAGATAAATAACCACCGTGCTGTTTCCTCTGGATTCCATCAGATCGTCTACCAGACCGGTCTCGGCTTTTGCGTACTCTTCCCGGCTTTCAAACTGGAGCCACAGTTCTCTTGGCATATCATCAAAAAGACGGACCTTTTCCAGGATCAGCTTGCTGGCTTTGTCGTCTTCTGCGGATACTCTTCCCTGAATAAAGAGCCGGGCATCTTCATTCAGGAACATCTGGCATTTTTCGTAATCACGTGGAAATACCACAACCTCCACGGTGCCTACCAGATCTTCCACTGTAAGGAACGCCATTACCTTATTATTCTTTGTATATTTTATGGTTTTATCCGTGATCATTCCACCCACGATCACTTTCTGGTTATCGTAAACCTCCGGTATCCCTGTTTCATCATCCGGCTGAAAATCAGAAGTTTTTGCAGAGATCATTTTTTCCATCATATTCCGGTAACGCTCCAGCGGATGACCGCTGAGATAGATGCCGAGAACTTCCTTCTCAAAGGTCAGTATCGTCTCCTTCGGATATTCTGCTGCCTGCGGCATACGGATCTCAAATTCCTTTTTATCTTCTTCAGGCGCAATATCAAAAAGACTCAGCTGTCCCGCCATGGTATGCTTCTTATCCTGGTTGATACTGTCTATGATCTGCGTATAAACCGTCATTTTCTGATTCCGGTTTCCCTCCAGGCAATCCAGCGCTCCGGCCTTGATCAGATTTTCCACAACTCTCTTGTTGATCTGGTCGATATTTCGCTCAATAAATGTTTTCAGGGAGGTATATTCTCCGTGCTCCTCACGCTCCCGCACAATCCCCTCGATTACCGGACGGCCGATACTCTTGATGGCAGAAAGTGCATAACGAATGGAACCATTGTCAACAGAAAAGCCATAAACACCATGATTGATATCCGGCGGAAGGATCCGGATCCCCATCTGGCGGCATACAGAAATATACTCGGCAACCTTGTTCGGCATTTCCACAACGGATGTCATCAGTGCAGCCATAAATTCTACCGGATAGTAATATTTGAGATATGCCGTCTGGTAGGAAACCACTGCATAAGCGGCAGCGTGAGACTTATTGAAGGCATACTTTGCAAAATCTGTCATCTCATCGTAGATCTTGTTTGCGATCTCCTCGGAAATACCGTTGGCGATACATCCCGGTACTCCCTCTTCCACGTTTCCGTAAACGAAATTCTGGCGTTCTTTTGCCATAACAGAAGCTTTTTTCTTGGACATGGCACGGCGCACCAGGTCACTTCGTCCAAGGGTGTAGCCTGCAAGCTCACGGACGATCTGCATAACCTGCTCCTGGTATACGATACAGCCATAGGTCGGCTTCAGGATCGGCTCCATCTGCGGACAGTCATAACGGATGGTATCCGGACGGTTTTTTCCGCGGATGTACTGCGGAATGAAATCCATGGGACCCGGACGGTAAAGCGAAATTCCCGCGATCACGTCCTCAAGGCTCTGAGGCTTCAGCTCCTTCATGAAGCTTTTCATTCCGGCACTCTCCAGCTGGAACACACCGTCAGTACGTCCTGTTCCGAGAGAATCCAGTACCTTTTTGTCGTTGTAGTCGATCTTTTGCATATCCAGAAGCATACCGGTACTTTTTTCCACCATTTTCACAGCATTCTGGATAACCGTCAGGGTACGGAGACCCAGGAAATCCATTTTCAGAAGTCCCAGCTCTTCCAGTGTTGTCATGGTAAACTGCGTGACAATGGAACCATCCTGTGCTCTGGAAAGGGGTACGTATTCCGATACATCCTTCTGGCTGATCACAACACCTGCCGCATGCATGGAGGTATGCCTCGGAAGCCCCTCCAGACGTTTTGCCAGATCGATCAGACGATGGATATCGTCCTGTTCCTCGTAAGCCTTGCGAAACTCCGGATTCATTCCCAGTGCCTTGTCAATGGTGATATTCAGCTCCTGTGGAATCATCTTGGCGATGGTGTCCACCTGGGCATAAGGCATATCCAGAACACGGCCTACATCACGAATGACACCGCGGGCTGCCAGTGTACCGAAGGTAACGATCTGAACCACGCAGTCATCACCATATTTTCTTCTTACATAATCAATAACCTCCTGTCTCCGTTCGAAGCAAAAATCCACATCGATATCCGGCATGGATACTCGCTCCGGATTCAGGAAACGTTCAAAGAGCAGATCATACCGGATCGGGTCCAGCTGGGTGATCCCAAGTGTATAGGCAACCAGGCTTCCTGCGGCAGAGCCTCGTCCCGGACCGACCATGATATCGTTGTCCCTGGCATATTTGATAAAATCCCATACAATGAGAAAGTAATCTACATATCCCATGTTTTTGATCGTAGACAGCTCATAATCCAGGCGCTTTTTCAGCTCCTCTGTTACCGGATGATAACGCTGCTCAAGTCCCTCATGGCAAAGCTTGTTCAGATATTCCCAGGAGGTAAATCCGTCCGGCACATCATATTTCGGCAGCTTGGTCACACCAAATTCAATCTCCACATGACATCTCTCCGCGATCCTGTGCGTATTTTCCAGCGCTTCCAGCGCATATGGAAAAAGCCTCGCCATCTCCTCCGGCGATTTCACATAATACTGGCCACCCTCATAGCGCATTCTGTTCTCATCGCTGAGCTTTTTCTGAGTCTGCAGACAAAGAAGAACATCATGTGGTTCCGCATCCTCTGCCATAGTGTAATGCACATCATTGGTGGCAACCAAATCGATCCCCGTCTCTCTGTGCATACGGAGAAGCTGCTGGTTTACGGTCTGCTGCTCCGGGATCCCATGGTCCTGAAGCTCCAGAAAGAAATTTCCTTTTCCGAAAATATCCTGGTAACGTAATGCCGCGATCTTGGCATCCTCATACATTCCACGTGCAAGATATCTGGCGACCTCTCCCGCCAGGCAGGCACTTAAGGCAATGATACCCTCGTGATATTTTTCCAGAAGTTCCAGATCCACACGTGGCTTGTAATAAAATCCTTCCACAAATGCCTTGGATACAATCTTCATCAGGTTGCTGTATCCCTGATTATTCTCGGCCAGCAGAACCAGGTGGTAATAACGGTCATCGCCACTTCCCACTTCACGGTCAAAGCGGGAACCCGGAGCCACATAAACCTCGCATCCCAGGATGGGATTGATCCCGGCTTCTCTGGCAGCCCTGTAAAAATCGATCACACCATACATAACGCCATGATCGGTGATCGCCGCGCTGTCCATTCCCAGTTCTTTTACTCTGGCTACATACTCTTTGATCTTATTGGAGCCATCCAGAAGACTGTATTCTGTATGGACATGTAAATGTGTAAACTCCAAATCCTTCTCTCCTTACTGTAAAAACAGGGCTCCGGATCCTCCCCGCTCTGCACTTTTCTCGGAACGTGCCGGAGCGTGTCTGATCCGGAGCCGGTCAACACCTTGTTATTTTTTAATGTAGATCCTCTTATCACGGATCTCTACTTTTCCTTCTTTCATCAGATGGCCGACTGCACGCTTGAATGCGTTCTTACTGAGGCCAAACTCTCTCTTGATGACTTCCGGTGAGGCATGATCATCAAATGGCAGCACCCCTGCAAATTCCTCGATCACGCTGAATACGCTCTCTGCATCCTCATTGATCTGAATGTAAGCCTTCTGGCGGTCACTGACGTTCATCTTGCCATCCTCTTTCACCTCTGTGACACGAAGATCAAGAATAGCTCCCGGTCTGTACTTGCCTGTTGCCTCCCGTGCCGGGATCAGAGCGGAATATTTATCATCTACCGCAACAAAAACGCCGAAATTCCCACTGATCTCATAGACACGCCCCTTTACCGAATCTCCCGGTACATAAGGAGTTCTGGTGGAAAGATAATGATACACCTTCATGGTTGCACAGAGTCTGCTGCTCTTATCTACATAAAGAGCTACCAGGCACTCCTCGCCTTCACGGACCCGGTTGGTCTGCTCATGATACGGAAGAAGAAGATCCTTCTCCAGTCCCCAGTCAAGAAAAGCACCGATCCTGGTGACCTGTTTTACCTTAAGGACTGCGGTCTGTCCTACCTGAAGCATCGGCTCACGGGTAGTTGCGATCAGTCTGTCCTGGGAATCCTTATAGATGAATACTTCGATCTCATCACCTGCTTTGGTTCCTTCCGGTACCTGTTTGGACGGAAGAAGCACCCGCTCATTCTGAGGTGCGTTTCGGTCCTCTCCAAGATATATTCCGAAATCCACGGTTTTTACAACCAGTAATTTCTGTTTTTTACCTAATTCTATCATTCTTACTCCTGTTCCTTAAAACTATATATGATCATTTACTATTTGCTGTCTGTCCTGCATTATAACATAAGAGAATTATTATAGAAAGCACAAAAAAGGCAGCTTCGGAAATTTCTTTCCGTCACTACCTTTTATTTAACATTCATGGGGGAATCTGCCCCCACATTGGGTCAGTCTGTTATTCTGTTGGTTTCTCAACCGGCATCGGGTTCATCATTTTAATGACAAAAAGTACGATCAGCATCAGCACGATTCCCACCGGAAGAGCGATCCATGCTGTTTTTACAAAGCCTGCAACAATATAAGTTACAAAGGATACTGCTGCAGCCAGGATCGCATACGGAAGCTGTGTGGAAACGTGAGTCACATGATCACACTGTGCTCCTGCGGAAGCCATGATCGTTGTATCGGAGATCGGTGAGCAGTGGTCTCCGCAAACTGCACCTGCCATGCAGGCGGACATGGAAATGATCATCATCTCAGGACTGGATTTCTCAAATACCGCAACAACGATCGGGATCAGGATACCAAAGGTTCCCCAGGAAGTACCTGTAGCAAATGCAAGTCCACATCCAACCAGGAAAATAATGGCCGGAAGGATAACTTCAATACCACCGGCAACAGAACGCATGGCTTCTTCTACGAATACCGCTGCACCAAGTGAGTCTGTCATAGCCTTCAGTGTCCATGCAAAGGTCAGGATCATGATCGCCGGTACCATAGCCTTGAATCCTTCCGGGATGCATCCCATACAGTCTCTGAAATTGACCACACGGCGGATCATATAGAAAATAATGGCAAACACCAGACCAAAAGCACTTCCCATTGCAAGGCCTGTAGAGGCATCACTCTGTGAAAATGCGGTAACAAAATCTGTTCCGCTGAAAAATCCTCCTGTATAGATCATACTGATGACACAGCAGATAACAAGCATAACGATCGGGATCACAAGATCGATCACCTTTCCTCTCGGATTCGGTGTCTCATCATCCGTTGCATTCTCATACGGTCTTGCAGATGTTGTATAAAGATCTCCGTTCAGAGCATTGATCTCATGTGTTCTCATGGCACCAAACTCGGTTTTCATCAGTACCATGCCAACCATCATTACAATCGTAAGGATCGCGTAAAAGTTATACGGGATGGTTCTTACAAAAATCGCAAGTCCATCCTGTCCCTCTACGAATCCGCTGACTGCAGCAGCCCAGGATGAGATCGGTGCGATGATACATACCGGAGCGGCTGTCGCATCGATCAGGTATGCAAATTTCGCTCTGGATACGTGATGTCTGTCAGTTACCGGACGCATAACGCTTCCTACTGTCAGGCAGTTAAAATAATCGTCAATGAAGATCAGGATTCCAAGGATGATCGCTGCAAGCTCTGCACCCACACGCGTGTGGATCTTTTTGCTGGCCCATCGTCCGAATGCGGCGGAGCCGCCGGCCTTGTTCATCATACATACCACAGATCCCAGGATTACCAGGAAGATCAGGATACCTACGTTATAGCTGTCAGAAAGAACCTTGATGATTCCTCCCTCAAAAATCTGTGTTACCGTTCCTTCAAATTTAAATCCGGAATAGATCAGTGCTCCTACTACAATTCCCACAAACAGAGAACTGTATACTTCTTTTGTGATCAGTGCAAGGACGATCGCAACAAGAGGTGGAAGCAGTGCCCAGATCGTTGCATACAGAGCAGGCTGGTAAGTCTCCTCCGCATCCGCAGCCAGCACAGTCAGGGGACTTGCCAGTGCGCCCATGAATACCATTGCCATAACAGACAATGCTGTTCCTGCTTTTTTACTCATTTTTCTCCTCCCTTTTCGGGGACAAAAAAACGGAGGCTGTCTCTTCTTAAGAACACCTCCGGTTAAATAATCCTTATTTAACTAATAGCCTGTCAGAAAATCTCCATTCAGCATATTAAATGCAGATCTCCCGAAGTGCTACCGATAGCGCTCCACATCCGTGACAGTACAACGCATATTCTGCGTTATCCCAGCACCCTGTCATCTGGCCTTCCAGAGCACTTCGGCAAATTTTCCTTTCTTTATGAACAGCCTGCCAGGGCCTTGCATCCATAAATACTGATAAAATCCGCGCCTCTATCTTCTTATCCGTGACCGTTTGCCCTCCGCAGGACTTCCCGGCCATCTTTTTTTCTTTATACTGTAGCAGTTTCCGACATAAATATCAAGTAGTTTACACAGATTCCTGCCATTCAGACCAATATTGTTACTTTTCACTCCGTTTTCAGTAACACGCTTCGCGGAATATTACCAGCGAACTGTAATCCAATATTGCCTTATTTACTGCTCATTCAGCAGCCACTTCACATCCACTCCCAGCACCTTTGCAAACACCCGCAGTTCATAATCTGCCACAAAACGTTCTCCTCCTTCGATCCGGCTGATACTGTCACGCTCCAGCATCACTCCTTCCACCTGCATTTTTGCTGCCAGCGCAGATTGCGACATCCGTTTCATATTCCTCATCTGGCGTATTTTTTCTCCGGAAACGTTCTTTTTTCCCTGATAAGTGTATATTTTCATCCTGCCACCTATTTTAATAAATGTGTTAATGTTCTGCATTTTTCTTGACATTAGCATATATTTCGGCGGCACCTGTGTTAAAGGTCAGCAAATCTGACATTTTCTGCATTTTTCGACAAAAAATGCCGCGGTACTGTTCCGCGGCATTTCCACTCAGGCGGATATTGACGATCCACCATCGGGTCAAACTGTTTTTTCTTCTGATCAGTCTTCCTGTCCTACCTGACCATAATATGCATTTGCACCATGTTTTCTGTAGTAATGCTTATCCTGAAGCTCCTGCGGTGCCGGTTTTACATCCGGATTGATCAGCTCGCAGCGAGATGCCATCTTGGCAACCTCCTCAAGAACAACTGCGTTATGAACTGCCTCATGAGCATCCTTACCCCAGGTAAAAGGTCCGTGGTTCTTACACAGCACAGCCGGTACTGCTTCATAATCTTTGTTTTTGAAATAATCAGCAATAAGAACTCCCGTGTTCTTCTCATATGCCTCTTCGATCTCTCTTTTGGTCAGATTACGTACACATGGTACTTCTCCGTAAATGTAATCTGCATGTGTGGTTCCATAACACGGGATCGATCTGCCTGCCTGCGCCCAGCTTGTTGCCCAGGATGAGTGGGTATGTACGATACCGCCGATATTCGGAAACGCTCTGTAAAGAACTGCATGTGTCGGTGTATCAGAGGATGGATTGTATCTTCCTTCTACTTTATTTCCATCAAGATCTACCACTACCATGTCTTCCGGTGTCAGCTTGTCATAATCCACACCACTTGGCTTGATCACAAAAAGTCCCTGCTCCCTGTCGATCCCGCTGACATTTCCCCATGTAAAGGTAACAAGACCATATTTTGGCAGATCCATATTTGCTCTGTAAACTTCTTCTTTTAATTTTTCAAGCATAGCGCGCCCTCCTTTTACGGTATAGTTGTTTCAAAAACGATGTACTAATCTCTACCGCCTATATTTATTTTGTAAACTCAACTACTGCGTAAGGTTCTTTATCCTCCGCGTTGAGAACTACAGCTTCTTTATTTTCTGTCATATATACTTCCGGAATGATAACATTATCCAGTACTGCCTGACGTTTATATTCAGCACGAAGCTGACCAACTTTAAAATCCTCAGGCAGATGATCCGCTGCCATCCGGATATACTGACAGTTGTTCACATGATGATTGGTGTCCAGATGATGCTTCTGTACGGAAAAAGCATTCTGCACTTCCCGTTCCTTCGGAAGCGCGATCTTTCTTGGTGCATAATCCATCTCTATTTTTTCGCCCAGATCATAGGGATCTGTATCTGCCGGTGTTAGCTTTTCCGGAAGACCGGTTTCTGTATTGATAAAGGACCAGTAGGAATTGGCCCATGCCAGCTTCTCACCATCCATTGTCTCAAGAATAAAATTACGCATTCCGATAAATCCACGGAATCCATAAGGAATTGTTGTTACTTTTATATTTTCACCAAGCTTCGGATATCGCTTCACGATCACCTGCCATGCAGAAAGTACCCAGGCTCTTTTCTGTTCCTTTAATACTTCCATGCCGACTCCTGTCTGCTCGGATTCAAAGGTACAGCAATCCTGAAAATAATCCAGAACTCCCGGCAGCGTCAGACATCCCTCTTCTCCGATCTCACTGAATCTTACTCGACTCTCAAAACTGTAACTCATTCATGCCTCCTGTCATACTGTCTATACTTTATTGTAACACTTGGCAGGAAGAAACGCACTTGTTTTTTTTTGGGGCACAGCGGATTGCGAATATCTTCTTATTTTTGAGTACAAAAAAAGTACCTCGCAACTGAGGTACTTAAGAAGCAGGGCTACAAGGATTCGAACCTTGAACTGACGGAGTCAGAGTCCGTTGCCTTACCGTTTGGCGATAGCCCTATGTGTTTTGTTTTTCGCTTGCCTTATCGCTTGCGACGGATGTTATTATATAACAGCTTTTTTGAAATTGCAACCCCTTTTTTTAATTTTTTTTATTTTTTTTCAAAATTTCTTAAACTGCTGTTAAAACTCCTTATTATATGCGGGTTTACGCAGTAAAAAAAATTTTACAATCCACTCCTTTGTGTTATAATAAGCCGTATAATAAAAAGAGCGGAAACAACCGTGTATTTCCCTCCGGTCACAATATCCGGAGGCATCCAAAGGAGAACGCTATGCGAGCAAATAACCTTACTCTGCTCACGGACCTCTATGAGCTTACCATGATGCAGGGATATTTCAAAAACCCTACCAACCAGACCGTTGTCTTTGACATGTTCTACCGCAACAATCCGTGCGATGGCGGTTTTGCCATCTGTGCAGGACTGGAGCAGATGATCGAATACATCGAAAATCTCCGTTTCTCAGAAGAAGACATTACCTATCTGAGAAGTCTTGACATCTTTGAGGATGATTTCCTTGAGTATTTGAGCAACTTCAGATTCACCGGTGATATCTACGCAATTCCGGAGGGAACCGTGATCTTCCCGAGAGAGCCGATGGTCAAGGTTATCGCACCGATCATGGAAGCTCAGCTTGTAGAGACGGCCATCCTGAACATTATGAACCATCAGAGTCTTATTGCCACTAAGGCAGCACGTGTATGCCATGCAGCCAAGGGCGATCCCATCATGGAATTCGGTCTTCGCCGTGCCCAGGGTCCGGACGCCGGGATCTTCGGTGCCAGAGCTGCAGTGATCGGCGGATGTGCCGGTACTTCCAACGTACTGACCGGCCAGATGTTTAACGTTCCGGTTCTCGGAACACATGCTCATTCCTGGATCATGAGTTTCCCGGATGAGTACACTGCCTTTAAGACCTATGCGAGACTTTACCCGAATTCCTGTACTCTTCTGGTTGACACCTACGATGTCCTGAAATCCGGTGTTCCCAATGCGATCCGTGTATTTGAGGAGATGCGTGAGGAAGGTATCCAGCTGAAGAACTATGGAATCCGTATCGACAGCGGTGATCTTGCATATCTTTCCAAAAAAGCTTACAAGATGCTGGCTGCTGCCGGTTTCGATGATGCTACCATTTCCGCATCCAGCGATCTTGATGAATATCTTATCGAAAGCCTGAAGGCCCAGGATGCCAAGATCAATTCCTGGGGCGTCGGAACCAAGCTGATCACAGCCGATAACAATCCGGCATTCGGCGGCGTATACAAACTTGCCGCTGTAAAGGACGCTGACAGCGATGCCTTCCAGCCGAAGATCAAGCTTTCCGAAAACACAGAAAAGGTTACCAACCCGGGCAACAAGACTGTATACCGTATCTACAGCAAGAAGACCGGCAAGATCAAGGCCGATCTGATCTGCCTTGCAGATGAGAAATTCGATCCGGAAGAAACTATGGTGATCTTCGACCCGGTTGACACCTGGAAAAAGACCAAGGTTCTTGGCGGAACCTACGAACTCCGTGAGCTCCTTGTTCCGGTAATTAAAGATGGTAAGAGTGTTTACAAGTCTCCATCTGTCATGGAACTCCGCGACTACTGCAAACAGGAGCAGAACACACTGTGGGATGAATCCAGACGTTTCGTTAATCCGCAGAAGGTTTATGTAGATCTCTCCCAGTCACTCTATGACATGAAGAAGGCTCTCCTGGAAGAAATGAGTGAAAAAGAGCTCTGATAAACAGAAATAAGCATTCATAAACCCTCCTTTCTTATCATAAGCTTATGGATAAGGAAAGGAGGGTTTTTATTGCACAGAGAATTTTATACCCGGCTGATCAGCAGGGAGCATCCTCTGCCGGAAGCCTTTGTGCCGGAACATCTTATCGATATCGGACTTCCATTTGAAGCAGCACCGGGAGATCCGAAGCGGCTTCTGGAGTATCAGGCTGCAAAAGCCGCTTCCCAGCTTTTCCATGCCTGTCACAGATGCGGTCTGAACCTATGGGCAGTTTCCGGATATCGTTCCTACCAGCGACAGAAGGAGCTTTTTACAGGAAGTCCTTTCGTTGCAGAGCCAGGAACAAGTGAGCACCAAAGCGGACTTGCTCTGGATGTATCCTGCCCGTCCATCCATATGGAGCTCTCCGAAAGGTTTTCCGCAACAGGAGAAGGCCGCTGGCTGAAAAAGAACGCTCCGCTCTATGGTTTTATCCTCCGGTACCCAAAAAACAGAGAGGAGATCACCGGCATCCCTTACGAGCCCTGGCACATCCGCTATGTGACAAAACCTCTGGCTTCCTGGCTCACTATCACAAATCTGACTCTGGAAGAATACCACTGCTTTCCTTCCCGGTGTCCGCACCCTCCCTGATCTGCTGCTCCTAGCATCTGCATCTGATGTTTATATCTTGATCTGCACACATTTTTCTGTACATCTGATGCACTTTTACTGCTCCATCTGTCTGCCAAGAAAACCGGCTGCTGTGCGGATAAGGGCACGTTCTGTGTCTCCCAGTGCTGTTTTTTCACTTTTAGTCAGAAGGATCACTGCTCCAATGGCGTCACTCGCACACAGGATCGGCTGTATCATTTTCTGGCAAAATGAATCCATAGCGTCGGAAATGACTGATATATTTTCCCTGCTATCCTGACTGACCATTCTGCCTTTCCTGCCGGCAATGACTGCATCCAGATCAGAACTGATCTCTTTTCCTTCCAGTTCCCGGCTTCCGCTGCCGCATGCCGCCACGACCTGATCACGATCTGTAATACAGGCAGTCAGTCCGGTGGTCTGTACCAGCGCTTCTGCATATTCCGCAGCAAACGTATTCAGCTCTCCAATGGGCGAATATTTTTTCAGGATGATCTGTCCTTCCCTGTCTGTAAAAATCTCCAGTGGCGTTCCTTCCTTGATCCGCAGTGTCTTTCGTATCTCTTTTGGAATCACAACCCTGCCCAGATCATCGATCCTGCGAACAATTCCCGTTGCTTTCATCTTCCTGAATTCCTCCTGTATTTTCTGTTCATTGTACGTCAATGTTATGTTAACTATTTGTTTTTCATATGGTTATTATGCGAAAAACTGGGAGAAATATGCATAAAAATCTCTTATTTATCTGTCGCAGAGCCGCATTGTCGTATGCCTGCTGCAGAAATAAATCCTGATAAAATTTTTTTCGAAAATAGGGGTTGCATTTTTGAATAATAGTGGTATAGTATTCGTATACTTGATATGTAGTTTTGAATACTACATGTTATTTTATCAGTTTCTACATTATTACATCGTAAACTGTCGCAATGATCCGTCATTGATGAACCGATCTTGAAGTTGTCCATATGATATAAACAGCAGATTTTTTTTGCAGGAGGTGTTTTTATATGAAATTTAAATTAAAAGATCCGGGAAGCGCCATAACCCACGGAATCGGCATGCTTCTTGCCGTGGCCGGAGCCACTCCGCTGATCGTGAAGGCGGCCAGAAGTGCAGATGTTCTCCATGTTTTTGCAGTAAGTGTTTTTATCCTTACCATGATCCTTCTTTACCTGGCAAGCACACTTTACCATTCCGTAAGCTCCACAGCCAAGGTGAACCGCCGTCTGAAAAAAATGGATCACATGATGATCTTCGTGATGATCGCCGGCAGCTACACTCCTGTATGCCTGATCGTTCTCCACGGACGCACCGGCTATATCCTCTGTGCCCTCGTATGGACCGTTGCCATCATCGGAATGATCCTCAAGGGCTGCTGGATCAACTGCCCGAAATGGCTTTCCTCTGTGATCTACATTGGAATGGGCTGGCTGTGTGTACTTGCTTTTGTTCCGATCTTCCACAATCTGCCCCGTGCAGGCTTCGGATGGCTCCTTGCCGGCGGCATCATCTATACCATCGGCGGTGTGATCTATGCGCTGAAGCTTCCGATCTTCAATGCGAAGCATAAGAATTTCGGCTCCCACGAAGTATTTCATGTTTTTGTGATGCTGGGAAGTGTGTGCCATTTTGTTGTAATGTATTTCTTTGTAGCCGGTATGGCGATCCACTGAGTTACTCTGTGATCAGATAGATAACAATCTCACCTTTCGGATACCTTAAAAACTTAAAGCCCCGGAACACGGACAGACCTCAGGAAGTCGAAGTTATAACTTCTCTGAAGCAGCCTCGTGTTCCGGGGCTTCTTATTATGCCTGATCCAACCTGTGATCCCGATGATCTCAGCCTATGGTCAGTGTGGAAAGACCACTGCAGGTGACATGCTCCCACCACTTAAATCTTACGATTTTGAAGTGGGGGCTTCCTGTTCGATTACCCTTTAGGGCAAAGCTAAAACAGGCTATCCCCGCGTGTCCCGCGGTTTTGTTTTTTATGTTTATCCGGTTACGGATTTTTTTCTTGTGCCGTCAGGCACATTCTTTATAGATTCTTTTTCCTTCTTCACGGATGTTGACTGCTGCATTCACATCCCGGTCCATCCTATTTCCACATTCACAAACATACATTCTATCCGACAATGCCAGTTCCTTTTTCTTATGTCCGCATACACTGCAGATCTTGCTGGATGCAAAATAACGGT
>NZ_QUJX01000026.1:0-28210 GCF_003480785.1 Ruminococcus sp. AM26-12LB
CAGCATTTTGTACTCCATCGGGGATAGGGTCAGGGGCTTGCCGTTTAAGGAAGCCGTCTGCTCCGAGAAGTCCAGAAACAGCCGCCCGTCGTCGTAAATGTCCTTGGCCGGTTTGTGGTGTTCCAGCATGGCGAACATGGCTTTGATTTTTCGCTGCAAGGCCCCGATCACAAAGGGCTTTGTGATGTAGTCCACCGCGCCCACCTCATAGCCCCGTATCTGGTCGCTCTCCTGATCGTTAGCGGTCAGGAAAATCACAATGGTGTCCGGGTGCTGGGGCTTTATCAGTTTGCACAGCTCAAAACCGTTGCCGTCCGGCAGGTTGATGTCCAGCAGCACTAAGTCAAATTCCCGCTGGCGTATGGCTTCGGCTGCGGTTCTGGCGTTTAGGGCAGAAGTCACGCCGTAGCCGTCTGCGGTCAGGTTATAGGCCACCATCTTATTCAAAAAACTGTCGTCCTCGACAATTAAAATCTGCTTCATATCCTCACTTCCTTTGCTTTTTGCAGATAGTATAACAGGCAAATGTCCGCGAAATGTTACAACAGACAAAAAATTTTATTTTTTTGCATTTCTCTGTTATAGCAGTTCAAAATAATAACTCTATTATAGGCAGTTATCAAAGGTTTATCAATGCGGCAACTGTAAACAGATCCTCTGCCAAAGACTCTTAAAACTACTGGCAAGCAATGCAATCTTACGTAAGATTGCGTATTTAGCAGAAATCCCGTTCCCGGAATTCCTGCTAAATGCTTGTTGGTGACATATCCCCAAACCCCTGAGATCATTGCCGGTGGCAATGGCTGCGCGTTCCGTTGGAACGCTGAAAACGAAAAGCTGACAAACCTTATTGACGTGATTTTTCTGTGCTGCGCTGCGGTAGCGGTGGGGAAGAAATCTCTAATAGATATTCCACATTAGCCCGAACATTATGAAGTTCTTTCATATCATTTTTGGCCTGCTTATAGGCAGAATAGGCTTTCCGTTTTTGTTCCAGAAGATCGGTGTATTCCTCCCGGAGAGATTTAACAGAGGGGAGCTTTTGGATTCCTAGCTCGTCAAAATGATTCTTTGCCGCCTGGTGTAGCAGAATTTCAGCCTCATGTACTATTCGGTATTTTTTGCTGTACCCGGCTTTGCGATATTCTACATAGACAGCCCGCGTTTTCGCATAGTTTACGATCTGCTTTTGTAGCTCGGCATTGGCGTTCATTCTTGACTCTAAATCTTTAATTTGAACGGATAAGGTATTGAAATTAGTGGTAGCGGCGTTGGCTTTTTCCAGAAGATCCTCATAACCCATATCGCCATGTTCTTTTAAGTAGAGCACTGCCTGGGAAAGCTGTTTTAAGTTGAACACTTTTGCCCAACGCTCATAACCGGGACCTTTGCCGGAACGGATTGCAGCCTCTATATCTACCAGCAATCCAACTTTGGAAACCGGTTTTTTTGAAAAAGTATGGTGGGATTTTACTGTCCGTGTACCGGCAATTCGTTCTTTGATGGCCTGTTCTGTATAATCGCCTTTGAGCGTATCGCATCGGGTATAATTTTCTTGTCCCGGAACTCGGAACCGAAGATGTTTTCTTTCACGGTTAACTTCAATCCCGGCAGCCTCCAGCTTCTTTAGAAGTTCCTCAAAATCTTTTGGCTTTTCCTCTAATGCAGCATCAATAGCAATGCGTATCTGCTCCTGAAAGGAAGGCTGCTTTTTATTTCCCAGCCATGTGCCATAATGCTCCCGGCTGGGTTTCGGATTTTCTACAATCGAAAGTCCATGCTCCAAACACAGCTTGTCATTCATTCGCCGGATTGCCCAGGTAGAACCCCAGAAGTTGCGAAATTTTTTCTGACAGTCCAGTGTAGTAGAGTTGATAATGATGTGATTATGGACATGGTGCTTATCCACATGGGTGCAGACAACAAAGGCATGGTTTCCTTTTGTGAGCTTCAGTGCCAGCTCCCTGCCGATCTGATTAGCTTCTTCTGGCGTAACTTCGCCGGGCTTAAATGCCTGACGGAGATGGTAGGCGATCACATCATCTGCACCCTGATTTCTGCCGGTCAGATTTGCATACTGTCGTTTGGACAGAAGAAACTCTGCATCAGCAAGCCGGGTATCACACTCATAGCCATAAATGAATTTTCCAAAATCGGTTTTCTGCGGATTTTCTACATAATCAATAATATCTGAGATCGCAGTAGAGATATTCCGACCTTTTCCTACATGCAGAGGCATCAGTCTTGTGGTCGCTATTTTCGTCACCTCCTTAACTTAATTCCAATCAGAGAAGTTATAATTGCAGAAAAAGAGCGGGGCTGCCTATGCGCCCCGCCAAATCTGCTTAACCAAATATAAAATCCTTTAAGGCACTGTTTGCCCCGCCAATGATCCCTACCAGCCATGCAGCCGCCAGAGGCAGACCGTATGGACTGATAAGAAAGGCGATCATAAGCCATGCAAGACCCGGCAAAAATCCTGCGACAAAGAACAGCACCAATGCCGCCAGAAAGATGATCCCAGAAAGAATCCCAAGTACCGCACCGGAAAGAACCACTAAAAATTTACATACCAGATAAAGAATCCCCGTAACCAGCATAAAGGGAAGTGCCAGTAATTTGCCTATCAAACGCATACGCTTTGCCTCCTTTCAGAAGGGCATCTGCCCTTATAAAAATTTTACCGTGACGGCAAAAAGAAAGCAACGGCTTTCCGGCTGTTTATGAAATGTTTGCAAATCCCCGGATCAGTTTGTCCATGCCATCCCAAAGGCTGTCCAGACGGGTGCGGATGTCATCTATATCTGCGGCATAAATATTGCCGGTCTCATTGGCCCGTCTGGTATATTGGTTTAAGTTATTGGAACAAATGCGGAGAAGCCGGATCATTTCCTGAATATCTCCCATATCAAGGTGGATGATGTAACCGTCTACGGCCATCTTTCGCAGATATGCCGACAGGTTGGTAATGCCAAGTTCCGCCATGCGTTCTTTTACCAGTTCGGCCTCCGCTTCGGACATGACAAATTCGACGCGGACGGATTTTTTGTTATGCCCGCCATTCATCGTTCCAACCCTCTTTTATGAGATGAGACCTCCTGCGTCGAAACCGCCGTCTTTGCTCTTTTGAGTTTTTCCCGCAGGGTGGTCTTTTCCAGCTTATCAAGATATTCCTCCAGATTTCCGGCTGTCGCATGATAGCTGCGTTTGAGGCGTTCCCGTTTTAGAATTATCATCAGCTCCGGCTCATTTTCTGGCAGATAAGTCATTGTTTTAGGGGCTCCATGCTCTGGCATAAGCCGGTTCATAAATTGTCTCCGTTCCTGATAGGGAATCGTGATAACATTTCCATCCTCAAAAGCAACGGCTACATTTCCGATTGGACAGGTCAATTTTTTCATCCGTTCCACATGTTCTCTATAATTTAGCGGATAGAGATCGCCAAATATTTTTCCGTCCCTGACTTCTTTCAAAGAGATGGCATAAGCCAAAACGGGATCATTTGTCTGCTCCTGGTAAAACCGCCACACTTTGTTTTCATGGCTGCCCTCCAGATAAACTTCCCGTTCGCGCAGGGTATAGGTTCCGCAAGGGCGTGACATCCAAAGAAGCTGTTTATCCTCTGAACGCTCTGACACAGCCAGTTTTGAGATCAGTTCCTTATCCAGGTCAAAGTCCTCTTTATAATGTTGGGTATGAAGATCTACGATACGGGAAAGAGCACCCAAAAGATCTACATCCTCAAATCTTACCCCGGCCATCAGCGTTCCCTTTCCGGCACCGGAGGGATCATCTGCCTTGCTTCATGCTCCGGTTTGTCTGCTTTCAAACGGTCCATCAAAGACGGCTTTGCTTCCGGCACCAGCTCCCGGATTTCTTCATCCGTCTGTCCGTCTGTCAGATCCGGGCGCACAGGAGGTTCGTTGTTCAGCCTGCCATCCAGCATATTGTAGTTGCCGGTCTGACCTTCCTCATAAAGTTCTGCATTGCGCAGATAACTCTCCGGCGCCTGAAATGGCTGTCCGGCAAACAGAATTTCTCTTTGGGTGGTAAACTGTGCAAGGACCCCATTTTGCAGTCTTGCAAATTCTTCATACTGGCGCAGGGTAAGCCCTCGTTCCAGCATTTCCGCCTGGGTATGCGCCCAGCCTTCTCCATAGAGAAAATAGTACATGTCGGGCTGATCACAGACAAAACACAGGGAACCGTCCTGATTGTCATAGTAAGATGGCTGCATATTCTGGTAATGGCAGCGTTCCTCACGCCCCAAATACACACGGTTGTCCGCACCCAGCATAGCGACCATACCCGCGTAATTACTATGGACCGCAGAGCGGATTTCTACCAGCGGATCTGTTTGAGAAGGAATCTGTCTGCCCGGAATCTCATTTTGTTTTTCCGCTGCATCATTTCTTGGTATCACTTCTTCATGGCTGCGTGCATCCAGCTCCGGTTGAGATGTTCCTTTCCGAACAGCACCGGGCTCCGGTTCTTTTTCTTTCACATAGTATCGGACATTTGCTGTCGTATGTTCGTTGGCTTCCTTTGCATAGTTTTCAGCAGCAGCTTTGGTATCAAACTCCAACGGTTTTCCATTTTCCTTGCACCAGCTTTGTGCCGGTCCGAAAATAGAAGTGCTGCTTCGTACTGCCCATACACCATAGGTCCGTTTCTTTTCCATTCCGCATCCCTCCTTATCGTTCCTGCTGTTTGGAAGTTTGTTGCTTTTTTACCGGGTCTGCCGGTTTTGTTGCTTTTAGCTGCTGACGGAGAGAATTCTTATGCTCCAGTTTGGAATCTGTGATGTTGACATATTCGCCAATGATACAGAGCGCTTCTCCATAACTGCCGGAAACAAATACCCGATCAGACATTTCTTTTGCCTGTTCTTTCAAACCATGCTCCCGCAAAGTACGGGAAGCAATACCCAGCAGATTAAAAATGTTCCCATCTGCTCCGATCAGCGGACAATCCGGTTTATCTGCCAACGCTTCCGGTGTTTCTATAAATCCGCCTAAATAATTCGGCACAAAGTCCGACAGCCATGTGCCGCCATAGACTTCATGGGTCTGTAAACGCCACAGGGCAAGTTTTCCTATATCCAGTTTCACATCATCAAACGGGTAAAGCAGACAGGTCAGTTCGCCGTGCTGAAAAGCAGCCACATTCTCAAACTGACAGCCATCTTTCAATATGCCTGCTTTTGTCAGCATTTCATTGATCCCGTCCACCCACTCTGTCAGATCCCCGCCACAGCCCTGTAAAATCAGTCCTTCCTTATCCGGCATGCGGCGAAGATCCTCCGCAGTAATCGTGTTGATATTCAAAAAATCGCCTCCTATCGTTTTTGTTAAAATATATGTTTTGTCCGCAACTTAACCTCATTTCAAAGCACCGGAGTATTCTTATACAGCTCCCTTGAAAACAGGTGCAAAAAGCCCTTGAAAATCAAGGACTTTTAAGGCTAAGTTGCGGACATATCATGGTTGGTTTTGCCGCTTCCGGCGTTTGCGTTCCCGCTCGGATTTCCGTCTTGCATAGACCCGGCAGGCAGCGGAACAATATGCCTGGCTGGTTGTAGGAAGATATGCCTTTCCACACACAGGGCATATTTTCTGTCTCATGGAGGTGTCCTCGCCGGTAATGGCTGATTCCAGTGCTGCATCCACCGGCAGCACCGCTTTTTCAAAGTACCTGCAATAAGCACCGGTCCACCATTTATTCAGCATGTAACAAGGGCTGTCCAGAGGAAGGCAGATCTTATCCTGGGAGTCATAGTTGGCGCAAAGCTCCGTAACCAGCTTTCGGATCGTAGCCCGCTCCGAGCGGTTCAATTCTCTCTCCGCCATAACGCCTACCTTTCCGGGGCTCTGCTTTGCCGACCGCTGGAAATTTCGGTTGTATCAGTAACATTCCTGGGCTGTGAAAGGGCATCGGCGATAGAGTTCCGCTTTTTCTGTTTTGGTTCATGGTAAATAAAAAGTTCATTTTTTCCTGGTACATACAACAATCCATTTTCTTCGCAGCGGAAAATATCACATTCTTTGTCTGTTGAAACGGTATAAAAGTCTTTGTAATCATAAGGTGCTTTTTGCCGATCCTGATAGGTACACAGCCCTAAGTTGGGGTCACTTGCCAGCCGTTTCGATATGGCGAAAAAGTCGCCTTCTTTTTTGTGAAATTTTCGTATGGGCGTGAAGTGATAACCGCCATATTCAAAGGTTTTTCGATCGCTCATTTACGCCTGCCTTTCTTTACTGGAAATTCCAGCTTGAAATTCACATATTTACCGCCGGTATCATCCAGAATCACTTCCGCATCATAGGTCTTTCCTGTTTTTTCACTGTAAAGCCCGGACATAGAAATACGGCCCTCTTTCAAAAGAGCCGCTGCCACAGACTTTGTGATGGATTTTTTCTTGCTGGAAAAGAAACGGTTATCTTTCCAAAGAGCAAAAGAACATTCCCTGTTGTCGCAGAAAAAACCTTTCTTTCCTTCATATACCGGGGCTCCGCAGCGAGGACATACCCCTACGGCTTCATGTGCAGTTCCTCTGGAAGAAGGAAACAGATCCGCAAAACGTTCTTCCGGGGTAGTATGTTCTTTTACCAGCGTCCGGCTCATATCTGCAATCTGATCCATAAAAGATGTTGCCGACAGTTCGCCATGTTCCACTTGTTTCAGCATGGATTCCCATTCTGCAGTTAAGATGGGAGATTTGATATTGTCCGGCAGGACTGCGATCAGGTTCTTTCCTTTTTCCGTAGGAATGAGCTGCTTTTTCTTTCGCTGTACAAATCCGGCAGAAACCAGCTTTTCCAGTGTTGCCGCACGGGTAGCCGGAGTACCCAATCCTTTACGCTCGGCATCTTCCGGCATATCTTCCGCACCGGCAGTCTCCATAGCGGACAGCAGTGTGTCCTCCGTATAGTGTTTCGGCGGTGAAGTTTTCCCTTCACGGAGACTTGCTGATACAGCTTCAAAAGTCTGTCCTTCCTGCAGCACAGGGAGAGCGACAGCTTCATTTTCTTTGTGTTCCGTTTCACTCTGCCTGATACTCATACGGTGAATCCGTTCCACCTCTTTCCAGCCGGACTGTAAAATAGTCTTTCCTTTTGCCGTAAAAGTATATCCCTGGCAGTCCAATATAGCGGTGACCGCTTCAAATCGGTGTACCTGCGTTGTGGCACAAAGCAGTCTGACGGCAAGCAGGGTAAGCACATCCCGCTCCCCGGAAGGAAGCTCCGACAGGTCTGTCCGTGCAATCTCCACAGTTGGGATGATGGCATGGTGGTCGGTCACTTTGCTGTCGTCTGTTACCCGGTCAATGTCCGGCTCTCCGGCGCAGCCTTTTCCAAAGGGCATATTGTCACGCAGCCATAGGATCAGGGAAGCGGCGGTTGCCTGCATGTCCTTCGTCAAATACTGGCTGTCCGTTCTCGGATAGGTTGCCAGCTTCTTTTCATAGAGAGATTGCACATAATCAAGGGTCTGTTGAGCCGTATAGCCATAAATACGGTTACATTCCCTTTGCAGAGTTGTAAGGTCATAAAGGCGGGGAGGCTGTATAGTTTTTACCTGCTTTTCCGCAGAACGCACAAAAGCGGAGTTGTGGTCACAGTCCATACGGATTTTTTCAGCCTCGGATCGTTCCGTCATTTTTTCGCCGGAAGCAGTAAAACCTCCGCAGGTGATTTCCGGCACATAAAAAGGCTTGCTGATGAAGGATTCAATATCCGACTCACGCTGTACCAAAAGTGCCAGCGTCGGTGACATAACACGGCCGACATTTAGTGTGACACCATACAGGACAGAAAAAAGCCGGGTGGCATTGATCCCGATCAGCCAGTCGGCTCCTGCCCGGCATACTGCCGCATCATAGAGTTTATCGTAATCACTGCCGGGACGGAGATGGTCAAAACCCTCACGGATCGCCGCATCCTCCATACTGGAAATCCAAAGGCGTTCCATAGGCTTATTACATCCGGCATATTCATAGACCAGACGGAAGATCAGTTCTCCTTCACGCCCGGCATCCGTAGCGCATACCACAGAATCAACCCGTTTGTCCTTCATCAGCCGGCACAAAAGGGCAAGCTGCTTTTTCTTATCCTTTGGAACTTCATATTTCCAGTTTTCCGGTAGGATCGGAAGGTCCTCATACCGCCATTTGGCGTACTGTTCTTTGTAAGCCTCCGGCTGTGCCAGTTCCAAAAGATGTCCCACGCACCAGCTCACCAGATAACCGGAACCTTCGAGATAACCGTCTTTTCTTTCCGTTGCGCCTAATACTGCTGCCAGTGACATAGCAACAGAGGGCTTTTCTGCAATCACAAGTTTCAATTTTTATTCCTCCTTCATAGTTTCAAATTCTTTATCCGCAAGTTTTCCGGTTTGCATAAGACACATCAACATAACGCCGGAAGCCATTCCTCCGGCAAAGGTAAGGAAATGTGAAATCAGGTTCCACATAAGCATTCCTCCTAAAAATGGGTAAAGAAAAACGCCCACTTCAAAGTGAGCGCATCAACAGGTATCTATTTTGTTTTTGGTTTCAAGTGATCCGGCAGGACGATCTCTCCAACCGGGATTTCCCGCAGTTCCTTTTTCATCCGATGGGTGAAGCGGATCGTCTTTGCCGTACCGCCGGTTTCCCGTCCGTCATATACAGCGATCACTCGGTCGGAGTGCTCCACCATATAGCGGTTTCTGTGGGAGTAGACGCTTGGGAGATATTTTTCCTGTATGACAACAACATCCGCACAAGCCTCCAGCAGTTCACGGGTTCTTGTTTTCTTATTCAGGCTGTCCAGACGTTTGCGGTAAGGGATCACTGCGATCAGCTCCAGCGCCGGATTAGTCTGCTTTCTTTCCAACACCAGCTCTGCAAAATACTGATCCACGCCATCTGCAAAGCCACTCATAAAACAGGTAAATCCATCTGTAACGGCAGCATCGATCTCATGTTCCAAAGCGGCTTTTATTTTGTTGATCTCATTCTGCGGCAAATCCCTGTGTCCGGTAACACAGCAAGTCTTTCCTTTCATCGGTCATCCCTCCATCTGATAGGTAAATTTCTTCACTTTTCACATAGTAATAGATTTTATTTAGCAAGTCAACGATAATACCCTTTTTCTCTTTGCGGATAATAAAGGGGTGTAAGGTACAATCTATTACAGAATGGGAGGTGAAGGCGATGTATGAAGATTTTGTCCCGGAACGATTAGCGAAGCTGCGGACACAGAAAGGAGTTTCCGCACGCGATATGTCTTTATCGTTAGGTCAGGCAAACAACTACATCAATAATATTGAGAATAAAAAGTCACTTCCCGCTATGCAGTCTTTTTTCTACATCTGCGAATATCTGGGTGTGACTCCGCAGGAATTCTTTGACGAAGGAAATACTTACCCGGAAACCTTGAAGGAATTCATTGCAGAGGCAAGACAGCTTGATCCTCAATCCATGCAATATATCCTTGGTATTATGAAAGAACTCAATAGCAGAAAGTAGGCGGTCACGGTAATGGCCGCTTTTTTCGTGACTTTCTTTATTATATTTTATAATGTTCTCGAAATGTCCGCTCCCTATACCGATAAGTATTCAAAAACTGTTCCCCAAACAGCCTTTTTCTATTCGCCGGTACTGCCAAAGCTGCCGGTTCCTCGCTCTGTTCCCAGATCTGTTACAAAATCCGCAATGACAGTCGGCGTGATCACAAGCTGCCCGATACGGGCTCCCTTAAAAAGAGACTGCGCCTGATTGCTTACATTGCTGATGATCGCATGGATCTCTCCTCGGTAGCCGGAATCCACAGGCGGCAGTTCACAGACCAGACCTTTTACCGCCATACTGGTACGGGGAAAGATATATCCCGCATACCCATCCGGTATTTCCAGTCCAAAGCCAAGAGGAATTTTGGCGATTTCTCCGGGCTGTAAGGTGCAGTCATAGGGCAGATAAACATCTGCTCCGGCATCATTGCCATGAGGACGGTAAGGACGCTGGTGCTCCGGCACGCCAAAATCGATTAGTTTTATTTTCATCGGCAGCCTCCTTCCCAAAGAGCGGGATAGTCTTTTTCTAAAATATCCTCTGGCGTCATATCTGCCTGCAGTTTTCGCCCGCAGGTCATTTTCCCTTCCAGACATCGATCCAACTGACAGAAAGGCCCGGTCAGTGACGGGGCAAACAAGGCAGGGCTTAGGTCATAAAGTTCTTTCCAGACCTTTAACAGCACGATCCTTGTTTCATCTGTATTTCTTCGGCATACCCGCTGGCCGATGATATGTTTCCACTGATAAGGGGTGGCGCTGATGAGCAGTACATTCCGTAATCCCTGGGGCGTGGCATAGCCGGCCGCATCGTGCCCGCTTCCGGCAGTGCACAGGGCTTCATAACATTTCATGCTTTCATTACAACTTTTTAAGTACAGCTCCTGTACCACAGCCGGAGCCGTCATAATAGAATACGGGACAGCGAAATCCGCCTGTCCCGTATAGTTGCTGTACTGCAGCGATGCACTCATAAATTTTACTTCGTTCTGGTGGCGGGTGATCTGCGCCAGAAAACGCCTGCTGGCGCCGACAATGGCTACCGTGATCACCGCAAATTTCTGGATGGTAGGATGGGGAAGCGCCCCCATAGCTGCTACTGTCTGAACGCTGAATGATTTTTCGTAGAGCTCCATCAGGTCGTCCATTGAGGCAATCTTATGTCCCTGCTGGGTAAGTCTTGCCGCAAAGACCATGTTTTTTTCTGCTTCCGCTACCGCCTGGCAGTTCAAAATTTTTACTTCAATCTGTTTAATTGGTATGTCCCTCCTTTACAATCGCTTTCAGTAAGAACAGATAGTTAAGACTGTCTGTGATCTTTTCGTCCCATGTGTCCATCGGATAAACTGTTTCCTCGGCAAAGCACATATCGTATAGAGAAACAATATGCTTTGCCAGCATACCGGCAAGGGCACGCTGGGGCGTTGTGTGCTGTAAAGCTGCCGCTGCCTTAAATGCACCCAGCCGGTCCGGATCATCCCCGGTGTATTCTTTGGTTTTCCGTTTCAAGGTATCAGCACAGAGCCGCACCTGTTCGTCAAAAACGGCATTGACTTCATTTTGCGTAATATAGCATCCCTCCTTTGAAAACAAGAAACCGGCTATTCTAAAGCATCTTAGAATAGCCGGCAAATAAATGGATATGTAATTGTTTATAGTGTATTGATCTCTTTTTCCAGTTCCTGGACCGCTGCTATGACTGTCTCAAATGTCGGAATATCCCCATACAACATATCCTGCATAGAGTTATAGTCCGTTTCCAATGCTGCGAACCGATATTCCGGCGGGAGTAATTTTAATGTGCCCGGCACAGCCTCCGGGTACTTCGCCCATGCTCTGGGATAGAATTTCATTTTGAAATCTACAACTTTCTTCAGGAGATCCAGCCTGGAAAAAGCAGCTTCTTTGACCGGTGTTGCAGCCATGCGGTAGAGATCATAATAATGTCTGGAATACCGCTGCGGCATTTCCAAATGTTCCGGTCTGTTCGCTTCATGGTGCAGGATTGTGGCTTTTTCCCAGAAGGTCCGTTCCGGGGCAACGGTAAGGATTGAGGTTTCTTTTTGCTCAAAAATCTTCGGATAATATTTTGCCGCGTATGGTTCGATCAGCGCTGTTTTTGCAGGAGTCCACGCTGCCAGCGCACCAATCTCTAAACGAATCACCTGTAAAGTCGCCGTATTCGTAAAAAGGTGCGGATAGGCGAAAATGACCGTCTGTTTATCCTTTTCATCTATGTAGACATTTGCTTCACAACCGATTTCCTGGGATAAGCCGGCTTTGACTGCCGGGCAGAATGTTTCGGACAGAAATACCTCTGCACGCACATTGGCTTCTTTGTTAAAAGCATCCTGTTTTGTATTGGAACGTTTCTCCCATGGTTCATCTTTGCCATATCCCAATACACGCCAGTCCAGAATCAAATCAATATCTTCTGAAAACCGGCTGATCAGGTGAAAGGCTTTTGAAAGGCTGGTACCACCCTTAAAGGTGATGGACTCTTTCCATGGTGAGCGGTGAAATAAATAATCCAGCGTAAAACATACCCAAAAGTCTTTTTCCACGATGGCATCATTCAGCCCCATTTTATCTGCTGTATTTCTGAACAGCTCCCTGCGGTCGTTATCTGAAAGTCTTGCTATATTTCTCATTGTACCTTTTCACCTCCACAAATCTGCCGTATCGTATCGTAAACCCAATCCGTAGACTCGGTTGCTTCCTTCAAACAAGCCTGTTTATCCTTGTCTGTCAGTTTTTCGGAAAGCATCTGTATGACTTCTGGCGTAACATTCGATCTGCCAAGCGTTTTTAATGCCTGTATAACCAAACTTGTCATATAGGACAATCCGGTAATCTCCTTATTGGTCCGGTGCTTAAATTCCAGCTTTGTAGAGTTCCACTCGTAGGTCTTATATGGACCATCGCTGATATAGGACCATACTGCTGTTACCTGTGTTGAAAGACCTAACAGGTTCAATGCTGTATTCCCACATGGGGCAATCGTCCAGTGATAACTTCGTGCCAATGCGTTCGCCACCGCTTCCGGGTCTGCCGCCACATATTCATCCAGAAGTTTGCTATATTTTGGTTTTTCATAAACTCCTTTCAAAATACGGCGCAATGTTCCTGATTGCACTAAACGGCTTAAACTTTGACGAATAGTGGATGTATCTGCAATATCCGCAAAATCAGACATCACAAAAACAGTTCCATCTTCAAGAGAAAGAACACGCTCTCGTATTCGTTTTGTATATCCGTTGTCCACAATACCGCCTCCCTTCATGTCACGAATATTATATATTATTCGTGACATGATTGCAATAGGTCCTATTCCTCTTATTTTGAGTGTTCCCATTAAAAATCTGATTTATACATCAAAAATCAAAAATTTTGCAAGGCAGTACAGTTTTCATATATGTCACATATTTTATATATTATTCGTGACATCAGGCAGTTGGCAGGTAGATCCAGTCGTGCATCAGGCACACGCTGGGTTCATCCTCCCTGGGAACCAGACGGTAGGTACATTCCCCATAGACCGTGCGTTTGTCCTCGATCTCCATGCCATAGGCTTTATAAAAGCGGTATTCCAGATTGGAGATAATACAGCGCAGGGTTTGCAGAGCCTCCCTTTGAGCTGATACGATCAGGTCACGGTCAATGCTGCGCTTCAAAAACAGCAGCGATTTGTAAAGCTGTACCTCTGTGCGGTAAGGGCGGCAGTCTTTCGTTTCCAGCCATCCGCAAAAAGCGACCGGTCCGCTCTGGATCACACTGCGGTCCGGGTGATAATACTCATAGCAGTCCAGGTTTGCCGTATTCAGAAGATAGAGCATTTCCCGGACTTCATTTTCCGGCATGTCGTAAAACCGCAAAAGCGAGCGGTAAAGATGGACATAGCCGGGAATGGAAATCATGGTATTTACCATAAAATAAAATCCTCCTTGTAAACAGCAGGTGCGGGAGCTTTTGCCCCCGCACCGTCTAAAATCTATATTTCGTTATCTACTTTCACGAGTTTTCCCATGACAAGAAAGCGTCCTGTGCCGCCCGGCGTACAGGTAGAAAGGGTCAGTACCTTATCGCTGCAGGTCACAGTCACATCACTTTCCACCGCGGAACGTTCCTTCATAGCTGTAAGCCAGGTAGTATAAGCACCGTCATCCTTCCAGGAAAGCTGCCAGGGAGAAGTTTCACTGCCGGATTCTTCCGGCTTTGCTGCAAACGCCGCAAAGATCTCCATGACATAACCACCCTTCGGAGTAACGAGATACATCTGCCTGTGGGTATCAAAGTAACTTTGTTCATCGTACCGGTTCAGCAGAGCAAACATGGAACCATCCCGCATATTATGACCGTAAATGATCGTATTGCGATCTGAAAAATCTGCCCGGTTTTCATAATCGGCAATCAGGCAGCCAACCTTGTTATAGGTCCCGTCATAAAGATGGTTCAGGTAATACTCGTTGTTGTCAGTCTGCGTCACCGGATAATTGAGCACCGTATCAGGAAGGGAAAGCCATCCGATGATGTCCGGTCCATTTTCACGGAGCGCTTCAAAGTCTACCGAAGGCAGGACAATATCGGCATCGTCCTGTTTTGTTTCTGTCGGATCGGTTGCCTGCTCCGGGGAGTCTGTCTGCTCCGGTACTCCTACATATCCGGCAAGATTCCGATAGGCGTCTTTACTCTCGGCATACTGGTTCAGGTCACGGAACACCAAAAATCCGCTGCCAAGAGCCACCAGAGCGCAGAGTGAAAGGACAGAAGCCCCGACAGCCATTCTTTTTGGGGAAGTCCTGCTGTATTTTCCCTTTTTGAAATAGTACACAGCAAATACGCTGCCGCCGATCAGTGCGGCTGCCAACAGTCCGCCATATAGGAAAATATATGGATCATCCCCGGTCTGCGGTACCGGCTTTTGAGGGGTGGAAGGATTGGACGGAACAGAAGGCTTTTCTGGCTTCTCCGGCTTTTCCGGTTTTTCATTAAAGAACTGGACCGTAGATGTCTGGTCAGCTTTGATCTCCACCGTAGCGGCATCAGGAATGATGTAATCCTTGCTTGCCCGGTTTGCAACTTCTGTTACGGTATAAATACCAACACGAAGGCCCTTGACTTCAATTACACCGGATTTTGGAGTGGTGAATGTCTCGCAGTAGGAGCCGTCCGCGCTCTTGACCTCGATGGCAAAACCATCTTTGCGCCCGTCGCTGGAATCCTTTGTGATCTTTAAGTTGCCGCGGTAAGCCTCATTGGTAAATCCGTGCCCGGCTTCTCCATTTTCCACAACTGCGATCTGTCCATCTTCTGTGATGGAAAAATAGTAAGCGTTTGGGTCAGGCTGATAGCCCTCCGGCGCTTTGCTTTCTTTGATAAAGTAGCCGCCAGCCAGAAGGTTTTCCGCCGTATGATAGCCTGCATCGGTTTCTTTCAGCGTACTGATCTTTTGATCGTCAGGATCATATTCCTGGTTGGCATTGGAATCCGCATACAGGTCGAACACCGCACCGGGCAGGAAACGCAGGAAAGAATTCTTGTCTTTCTTATCCTCCTTTTCCGCAGGGGAAGGTTCTTCCACAGCTTCGGTTTTGGTCACCTGCACGCTGCCGCGGATCAGGGTGTTTTCCACACGGATCTCGATATGCTGTCCGTCTGCACCGATATATACATGGTGCTGCTGCGGGCTTACTGTATAAAGGTCAGGGGCAGAGATCTCCTTGACGATCCAGTGTCCGTAAGGAATGTTCTCAAAGGAAAAACTGCCGTCTTTTCCGGTAACAGCAGTAAGCAGTGCATTTTCTTCGGTAAATTCTTCGGTATCAGGTCTAAACAGTCCCATGAGTGCACCGGCTAGCGTGACATCTTCGCCGCCTTCCGGGTTTTCCCCAACTTTTACACCGTCTACACGCCCGCGGAGAAGTTCATTGGAAACAGCCTCGCCTTCATTGACAAGGATCTGTACCAAGGCAGTTTCCTGTCCGGCATATTCAAAGACGACCGGATATTTCTGATCCGAAAGGATATAGGCGCCGTTGGTCGTGCGTTCCTTGACATAATAGCTGCCAAAAGGCAGGTCGGAGGCGAAGGAAGCACTGTAACCGTCGGATTCATCAGACGAAACAGAGACCACTTCCAGAAGTCCATCTGCCGGGATCACGCTGCCATCTGCCGCCGTCAGGTCTGCGGAAGCATAAAGTCCAAAGGAAATATCCTTATATTCCTCGTTCATGCCAAGACCGAACAGGTCATCGGTCTCCATTGCCTTGAAAAGTGTGACATCCACTTTCTGTCGTTCGTCATAAAGACCTGTCGCTGCCTGTGTGACCTCCACGGTCTCACCCGCATAGGTCAGTTCCACATATTCCGGTTGAGGATTCAGCACACAACCGGAAGGAGCCTGACGTTCCTCCAGACGGTAACGGCCAAGATAGAGAAGCCCGCTTTTCGCTGTGCCGTCCTCGCCGGTCGTAAGGGTTTCCACAACCGTATCTTTTTCTGCCCGCAAGGTACCGTCACCGGTATAAATATCTTCATCTGCGATCACGTCATAGACCGCTCCGGGAAGTCCGGCAACCTCATACACCGGCTGGTACAGTCCGTCGTTTTCCTGGACAGAAGCAAATACTTCTCCGGTCTTTGTGATGGTAAGCTGGCCTTTCTGCGGCATATTGTACTGAGTGACCGTCACAACCGCCTCGCTGCCGTCAATGGTAAACGGTACCGGCTGATCGGAAAGCACATAGCCATAAGGGGCAGCCACCTCATAAAGTTCATAATCCCCGGCGGCCAAAGGCTCCGGCAGCATCAGCCAGCCCTCGTCAGAAACATAGAAGGTATCCAGTGTTTCCGGGTTCGGATAGTAGACGGTCTGGGTGATAAATTCCCCGGTGGAAAGATCCTTGATCTGAAAACCGGTTCCGGTCACAGGGATAATCTTTCCGGTCTCTGCGTCACATTTTTCAACTTTCAGACGGGCTGTGATGGTGCGGTTGTTCAGGATATAGCTGTAAGTCTTGCCGTCAGAGGAAATGAATACCGTAAAGTCCGGGACAAAGGCTTTGCCTTCCTCGCCTGCGATCTGATGGACCGTATAATGCCCATAAGGAAGCGGTTTACTGGAAGCAAAACCATCCGCATCCGTGGTAAGAAGGTCACGTTCACTTTCCTTTGCCGCGTCATAGCTCCCGGCTGCCTTTAAGTAAACTTCAAAGACTGCGCCTGCTTCCGGGCGTTCGATGATACCAGCATTGGGATCGTCGGTATTTTCGCCCTCAGGCACATCCGGGTCCAGGTCATCGGTGTGCTTGACAAGCTGGATATTTCCGTAAATAACCGTTTCCGTCACCTGATTTTCTGTGGTATTGAGTTCCACTTCATACAGGGAAGGGGATGCACCCACTTCATAAATGGTTTCATTCAGAAGATACCCGGTGCTCGGTTCGATTTCCCGGATCGTCCAGCCATCCCCGCATACATAATAGCGGGTCATAAAGCTGCCATCCGGTCCGGTAGTATAAGTGTCGATCAGTTCGCCATCACGGAAGATCCCATAGGCCGCCCCTGCAAGCGTGGCATCCCCCTGAGCATTTCCGGTGTCAGCATCACTCTTTACCACATGGACGCGAAATTTCTTCAGAATATTGCTGAAATGTACCGAAGAAGTCTGCCCGCTTTCAATGGTCACGTACTGTGCGGAAGGGGTCACATAGCGGTCCACCGGAAGTTCTTTTACCAGATAGGTTCCCGGCAGGAGCTTCTTTTCAATCTGGCCGTTTTCTCCGGTCGTAACTTCCTCATTGACTTCATTTCCCAAAATGTCCGTACCGGAGATATGGAAGGTGATACCGGAAACAATGCCGTCCTCACTGGTCTTGACAAGTTTTGCGGTACCGTAAGTTTCCGTTTTGAATTTTACAAAGAAGGAAACCGGATCGCTGGCGCCGGTCATCATGGTCTGGTAGCCGGGTCTGCCCCAGATTAGCATGTCGTTTGCCACCGGGATATTCTTTCGGAATTCAAACAGCACCGGGTCCATCATCATCTGCCTGCTGGTAAAGGTGTATTCATTTCCATTTCTTGTCACAGAAACGCCGCTGCCTTTCAAAGCCTCCAGATCGATCTTCAAGTTATTGGTATCTGTGACCGTCAGGGTATAGACCTTTTTTTCAACATCCCATTTCAGTTCCAGTTCCGGTGCTTCGCTTTTCTTAGAAGAAGTAAAGGAAGGGACTGTGGAATGGGAAGCGATCTGTGCCAGAATCCAGTCATAGGCTTTTTCTGCCGGTCGTCCGGCGATCACGCTGAAATACTGGTCACCATCTGCGTGGCCGTTTCCGTGGCGGCTGTACGGATCGCTTCTAAGCTGCTGCTGGTATTCCCAAAGGATGATCTGGGTTGCCATCTTATAGTCATCCTCGTTGATCCCGGAAACAGGGAGCACCGCACCGGGTTTCCAGCCATAGATCGCAGTCAGGGTGATCCCCCTCCTTGCCTCGGCAGGAAGCAGGTTCAGGTATTGGCTGTTGGTCCCGCTTTCTGAAACATAGGTGTTTTCCGAAGTATGGTAAGGAATCCCGCTCTCCACACAGTAAACCTGATGGCTGATCCCGTCAGAATCCGTCAGCATATAGTGCCGGTAAGCATTGCCCCCGGAACTGGTGTGTACGTCGATGGTTCCGTCTGCATGGTAGGCAAGATAGGTGTAAGGTGCCGGGGCGCGGTAGTGGTTTCCATCAGAGCCCACATACTGGTCGCCCAGCCAGGAGCTTGCCGTTTGTCCGACAGACATGGCAAAAGCCTGAGCCGGAAGAAGCCCCAAAATGCTTGCCATACAAAGCAAAAACGCCAACAGCTTGCGAAAGCCGCGGCGCCTGGTTATGATATGTTCCATGAAAAAATCCTCACTTTCATAAAATCTAAAAGGACAGCCTTATTTGCTGTCCTTGTCGTCAAAATCATCCTCGGAAAGATATTCCGGTTCCCCGTATGCCTCATCCGGGTCAAAGCCTTCTCCATAACCGTCATCCTCAAATTCCGCATCGTCCTCGGCCTGCTGTTTCGGACGCACGATTTTTACATAGTAACCGATCCCGCCGACCGCAAGTAAGGCAGCAAGGATAAACAGGATCGTGCCGACACTGCCGGTCTCTTTCTTCGGCTTTTCCGGTTCAGCCGGTTTTTCGGTTTCCGTCGGCTTTTCTTTTCCTTTGCAGCCACTCAAGTCATTTTTGCAGACCGGACAGCCGGTATTGACTTTTCCTGCCTCACATTTTTCGGTGCAGTTGCAGCTTTCTTCCTGGGGAATCATGCTCATGCTGCCATTGTTCTTTTCTGCAAGCGCCATCAGGTCGGACTCTGTGACGCCGTTTAAGAAGTAGACATTGTTATCTTTCCGTTTCCCGTCGATCACCAGATAAAAGACATTGCCCGCGTCCGTAGTGATGGTGTAAAACTGTTTTTCCCCATCCGTACCGCTGATGTTGTCCTGTACCGTTCCGGTGCCTTCCAGGGTAAATGCACCTTCCGGGATCGCAGAAGTATTTTCCTGCTGTCCGGTACTGTTATCTGAACCGGAAGAATTTCCGCCGCCGGAAGGGGTTGCAGCGTTTGAGCCGGAAGGTTTTTCTTCCTTAGGCGGTTTTGTCTGTGTACCGGACGGACTCTGGGGTGCTGCCGCAGCAGGTTTCTTTTCAGGAGCCGGTTCTTTGTAATACGGATTATCCAGCTTTACCACATCAGAACGGTTTCCTGCATAATCTTTTGCGTATATGCTTACCTGTTTTTCTGTTCCTGCATAATCTTTTAGTGCAACCGACGCTTTCCCGTCGGTGAGGGAGTTGATACGGTTTTCATCAACAAAGACCGCCTCCACGCCGGATAGATCGTCACTGCTTTCTATTTTCAGGGCATCGCCCTCCATGGAAGCAGTCAGCGTTGGCGGTGTGGTGTCTTTGGAACCGCCGGCATGAGCCGTTACAGGTAATGCGCTGACACTTACAAGAAGCGTAAGCGCCAGCAGCAGGGAAAGTTTTTTAAGCCTCATGCACATCCTCCTTCTCCTGCGGTAAAACAGTTTCCGAAGGGGCTGCCTGCTGTGATTTCAAAAAATCCGCAAGCTGCTGGGGCGTCAGTTTGAAACTGCGCGCCACCGCTACATAATCGGTATTTTCCAGCTCTGTTTTCTGTTCCTCCAGCTTATGGAGCTTTGCCTGCATTTCCGCAATCTTTGTTTTGGTCTTTTCAATTTCCTTTTCCAGTTTTTCAATTTTAGGATTCAATTTATTACCTCCAATCTGTTAAGGCAGACGCCCAAATGTATAAAAATGCTGCTGCCAGTAGCTTGTATTGATGTTTGCATAAGAAATCGGGTCTCCACAGTGGATCATCATTCCATTTCCCACATAGATCCCTACATGGCTTGCGCCGCTGGTGTTGTAGGTCCCCTGGAAGAAGATCAGGTCGCCCGGTTTTGCATCCGCACTTGATACCGGCGTACATACACCTAAAAGACCATCCGCGGTCAGCCTTCCGAAATTCCAGCCAACGCCGCAGTTGTTGATCACCCAGGACACATAGCCGGAACAGTCAAAGGAAGTGGAAGGGCTTGCGCCTCCCCATACATACGGATAGCCAAGATATTTTTCCGCCTCGGCCATCATTGCGGCAAACTGTTCATCCGCAAGGGCTTCCGGTGGAATGTCATAATCGAAGTAGTTTCCTGTGCCGCCTGAACCAACTTCCGGCAGGTGCCGTTCGCTGGTATCGCCGGTATCGGCAAAATACAGGGGATTCAAATACTGGCCGTCAACCAGGACTTCTAAGTGCAGGTGGGCCCCGGTAGAATTTCCGGTATTCCCGACCTTTGCAATCACATCCCCGGCTTTGACCTCCTGCCCGGCAGAAACAAGGATCTGGGAACAGTGCCCGTATTTGGTCGTCAGGGTATGTCCTTCGTATGCCTCGCCTTCAATAGCGACACACAAGCCATAACCGCCGGCATTTCCCGCAAGGGTGACCGTTCCGTCATGCCCGGCAAGGATCTCTGTGCCCTCCGGCATCCCGATGTCCACACCGGTGTGATAGTTCTTTTCCCCACTGATGGGATGTACCCGGTAGCCGTAATAACTGGTCACATAAGGGAGCCAGTTGGTGCCAAAGACATTTTTGACATACTGGCGGTTTCCTTTTGTCTGCAGCAGGATCTCGCAGATCTCTTTCTGGTCTGCGTTCATCCGGGAAACGACCAGGTTTTCTAGAGGTGTGACTGTGAGCTTGACATTTAAGATGCGCCATTCATAAGGCACTTCCTCCTGGGTTTCTTCCCCGGTTTCCGGATCAACGGAAGTTTCGGTGCGGTAACGGATCTCGGTTTCTTCTGAAAAGGACAGGGTATATTGTTCCTGGAAAAGCTGCCGCAGCACGCTTTCCACTTCATCGTAAGTAAATCCCTGATAAGCAGAAGTCAGATACCCCATCAGCACATACGGGTCATGCTCGATTGCGCCCAGGTTATACCGGTATTCGTCATAGCCGGGGCGGTCTGATTCCACCCGGTCTATTTCCATTTGCAGATCCGTTTCCCATTCGGTATAGGTAAGCTCCGCCTGGTTGATGTCCTGATCATCTGCAAGATAGGTAGAAGCAGCCAGACTTCCCAAACCGCCGGTCCCGATATTGGAGAACGTGGAAAACAGGGATGTGATCAGGAAAATTACCAAAAGGAGAAGCAGGAGGACAAGGCAGATTACAGGGTGCCGTTTGACCGCATGGACAATACCGACGCTGACCCTCTCTGTTGCGACTGCGGCATTTTTTGCCTGTTTCCCGGCTTCACGGGCAGCCTTGGCATACTGCCTTTTCAGTTTTTGTTTCTGCCATATCCGGGCAATCGCATGTTTCTTCAGCTCCGGGTGGTCGCTAAGAGCCTGCCGGTAAGCAAGTCTTGCGTTTGCTTTTGCTGATTTTTGCTGTAATTTCGCTGCCTTTCGGTAGGGGGCAGTTTTATGCCGGTGATATGCCGTGCGAAGCCCTGCCTCGCCCACAAGTTCAGAGCGGTGGGCTGCCTTGATGCCCACATTTTCATCCTCTGCCTCATAAATCTTTTTATGAGCGTAACCAATGGCAGTATTGGCGCCCGCCTTGACCGGACGCAGGGGTACAGGTCCTTTTACATGGACCTTTTGGGATTTGACCTCCTTTTCAAATTTTAAGTGTTTTTTGGCTTTTCCGGTCTCCGGGTCGGAAACCGTCTCCATGCGCAGTTTCTTCCGGGCAGGTAGACGATTTTGCGCCTGCTCTGCTTTTTGTGCAGTCCGTTCCGCCTTCCGTCTTGCATGGGTGAGCTTTTTATCCTTTGTCTCCGGCGGTAGTTCATCCGCAGTAAATTCCAGCTTGGATGTTTTCGGCGGTTCGCTATCCATACCCTTTTCCTTCTGCGCTGCCTGTTCCTCCGCCTGTGCCGCTTCCTGAAAACGCTGCTGATATTTGTTCCCATGCTGGTGTGTTCGGTAACGGTGTTCCTGACCGGATCTGTCTGTGCCGTTCGGTGGGGCTGAGCCTTCGGAAGAAGGAGCATATTTTCCGGTATCATGGTCTGTCACATCCTCTGTTACAAAAGAACGCCTGGAAGCCTCCTGCCGGAAATTGCTTCGCACGTTGTCCTGTATCGGGGGCGCTGTCCTGGTAGCATCCGGTGTCTCAAAGTGTTCCGAAAAACCATCCAAAGCGGTTGCATACGCTTCGCCCTGTTCCAGCAAGGACGCCGGTGTTTCCGGTGACAGATGGGAAAATTCCGTCTGTACAGGGATGTCCTGCCTGTGTGTCTTGCCGTTGACAGAAGAAGGGGTGTCCCGTGCCCTGCGCAGGTCAAAATCCTGTTCGGTCTGCCTGGCTGCCGGTTGATCCTCCCCGTGGGAATCACGCACCGGCATCCGGGTATCTTTGCGCCTCCTTTGAAATTCCCTGTCGTGTGCCATTGTTCTCACCTCCGATCCATTTTAATTTTTGTCTCACGCTTTGGTCCCCGCTACTTCATCCGGTCTTGTGGTAAGCACGCTGTACAAGAGTGTGTCCTTCGGGAAGTGGTCCACAAAAGGGATGATCACATTTCCAAAGAACAAAAGCCCCTCGCCGGGACCGGAATGGGTCACATACGAAAGCTGGTGCGGGGAGATTCCCAACTGCTTTGCCAAAATCTGACGGTCTCCCTGGGCCTGGTTGAGCATATAGATAAAGTCCGAGTTCTCAAAAATATTTTCGATCTCACGGGAAGCCAGAAGGTCCTTGACATTCTGCGTTAAACCTGATGGAATTCCGCCCCATTTACGGAAGCGTTTCCAGATCTCCACGCTGAAACTTCCTGTCTGCCCTTTCAAAAGAAGATGGAATTCGTCGATATAGAACCAGGTTGTTTTATGTTTGGAGCGATTGGCCGTGACACGGTTCCACACCGCATCCTGCATGATCAAAAGCCCGATTTCCTTTAAGGCTTTTCCCAGTGACTTAAGCTGGAAACACAGTACCCGGTGTTTATCCATCTGGATATTGGAACGGTGGTTGAACACGTTAAGGGAACCATTGACATAGATTTCCAGCGCCGTTGCGATATTCTGTGCCTCCGGTTCAGACTGTTTCAAAAGCAGCTCGTAAAGATCACCTAAGATCGGCATATTTTCCGGGCACGGGTCCTGCAGGTATTCCCGGTACACCAGTCTGGTACAACGGTCGATGATCGTCCTTTCAATGGGGGAAAGTCCTTCTTTGCCGCCGATGATAAGGTCACACAGCGACAGGATAAAATCACTTTTCAAAGTGATCGGGTTTTCATCATCGGAATAGTCCAGATTGATGTCCATCGGGTTGATGTAGTTCGTGGAAGTAGGGGAAATATCAATGACCTGCCCCTGGGAACCGAACTGCTGTACCAGCGGCCCATACTCATTTTCCGGGTCGGCGATAATGATGTCGTCCTCCGTCAGAAGGAACACATTGACGATCTCACGCTTGGCAGAGAAAGATTTGCCGCTTCCTGGGGTACCGAGAAACAGCCCATTGGGGTTTTTCAGCGTTTTTCTGTTCGCCATGATCAAGTTATTGGAAAGGGCGTTCAGGCCGTAATACAATGCCTCGCCCTCCTGGAACAGTTCACAGGTGGTAAACGGTACAAAGATCGCTGTGCTGCTGGTCGTAAGCCCGCGCTCAATTTCAATCTGGTTCGTACCAAGAGCAAGCGAGGACATAAGCCCCTGTTCCTGCTGGTAATCCAGCCGTTTTAAGGCACAGTTGTATTTCTGTGCCACACCCGAAGCGGCAAAAATATCATTGAACAGCTTTTGGCGTTTGGCAGCGATATTTTCCACCAGTACCGTCACAAGGAACATGCGCTCATTGCGGCTCTGCAAATCCTGCAAAAGATTTTTGGCTTCCTCTCCATAGGTGGCAAGGTCGGTGGGAATGATGTCCATGTCATACCCGGATCGGACCGCTTTCTTTTGTTCCTCAATGGTCATTTTCTGCAGGTCCGACATTTTGCGCTTGATGTTTCGGATCGCCTGCGCCTGGTCGATAGACTGGATATGCAGGTTGACGGTCACGGCGTCGTTTAAGTCAAGAAGATCCGCTAAAAGCCGGTCAGTAAGCTCCGGCGCCAAAATCTGCAAAAAGGAGACAGCACCGGAATGGTCGCCTACCCGAAATGTCTTTCCATCCTTTGAAAAAGACAGCCCGGATGGGGAAACGAAGTCTTTGGTAGAAAGACCGGTCTTAGGCAGATCCGACCACTGGAAATGAAACTTTTCCTGGCCGTCCGGGTGAAGCTGGCTGTGAAGAAGTTCCAGACGTTCCAGTCCGTTTAAGGATCTCGCCTGAACTCCAAGGGTCTTGAAATTTGCCAGCACATCCGTTTCAATGCGTTCCAGACGCATTTTCGCAGTACGCAGGTCATCTGCCTCGATCCCAAAGGTAATGTATTTGCGTTTGGTGAGACCGTTATTTCCTTTCTGCAACTGGTTCTTTAACATATCCCCGTATTCCTTGCAGATTCCGTCATACTCGTCGCCGCGGGGAGGGATGTCAATGCTTTTGGTAAAATCCTGCATATTGGCCCGCTGGTTGATAAAGGTAAGCTGCACATGGATCGAGGCGTCGAAGTAATTTAAGAAATCGCAGTAACCCTCGAAGATCTGTGCTTTATCATCTGCCTGTGCAAGCTGATAGTTAATATCAAAAAACTGCACCGTTTTGGTGTAAAGGGTATCGGTCAGCCGGCAGATCCCATCCCGGTACATTTCACGGTAGGGAATGCTCTGCTGGACCGTCTGCGGGGCATCTGCTTTCAGCCCGGCAAAAAAGCCGCCTTTTTTAGACGGCTTGGAACGGGCAGACTTAGTTTTGCCCTGCTTTGCATCGGCTCCGGTCTTTTTGGCCTGCCTGATGTTTTTTTGCAGACGCTTTTCCTGAGCTTCCTGCTGCTTGTTTTTTGGCAATCTTTGTAACCTCCTTCTTTGACATAGATTTATACAGGTTATCCGTCCTGTATGGACGGTCCTTCGGCCAGAGCTTATAACGGAGCCGGTTCTTCAAGATCTTTTCTGCCGGCTGCCCGTCACGCTCATACATGGCGAAGAAGAAAAAGGGCATCATCAGCCCGATCATCAAAAGTACAGCCGCCGAATTGCCGATCGCCCCGCGGGTAAAGAAATACACCGGAAGGCCGACAAGCCCGGCAAGGCTGAAACAAATAAGCTGGCGCTTCGTCAGATTGAAGGCCAGCTTAGTCTTAACTTTGGTTAAATCCTTTGGTACAGGTACATAAGGCATCTATACACCTCCCATCGTAATATAATTTCCGGCCCATTACCGTGCACCGAAATCGCGTACCGGTTTCTCCACAGCCGGACATTCCCGCACTTCCTGAGCCGCATTTTGCAGCCGTGCCAGGACAGAAACAGCCGGCTCTCTCTGACACAGGTATTCCTGGCTGTCTCGGATTCCGGCAATATTTTCCCGAATATCCATATCCACGTCGAACACATCTGAAACCGGCATAAGCCAACGGTCTGCAAAGTATTTCAAAGGATTCTCAAGCGCCAGCACATCATCCAGCATTTCATCCCTGAACTCAAACTTTGTTGTCAGATAGGAATACGCCTCCTGCATGGCTGTAATTTCAGCAGCTTTTTCAATTAAGGATTCCTTATCTCTTGACATAAGGCTTTCCCTGTAAGCAAAGTAATTCTGTCCCAGCCGTTTCATCAGGAGCGTATATTTGTCCTGTGCGGAAGGCTCGCTTGTGAAATGTTCAAATTTTTGCGCTGCATCAATTTCTTTGAGAAGATCGCAGATCGGGAAACTGTGTTCATGGTTATTTTCTTCCCAGCACCATCGGGCTACATCCAACGGGTCCTGAAAAGAAAGAAGTGCCTCTACTTCCGCCGGAGTAAATACATGCTCAACCTTCAGATAATAGTGGAGTTCCGAAAATCCCTGCAACTCGTAAATGCTGCCGATGTTCTGTGCATCCAGCATATCCGCATGAACCTTCAAACACTCGTCCAGCCGTTCCATAAGCAGCCGCTTTGCATCTTGTTCTATCAAAATCACCCCTTTCGCTCCGGCATAGTCAGCGTACAGTTCACTTCATTGCCCCATACATCCCAGCCGGGAGTCTTTTGTCTTGCAAACAGTTCCACTCTGGGCTGATCGCCCATGAGTTTTACGATCTTATCCCGCACCTCGTCCGGTTTCTTGCTGTGCTGCTCAATATGGGAGATCACAAACTGATGGATTCCCGCACACTGGCGTTTCGGACGGCCTCTGGTTGCCAGCAGGCAGACCTCCGCGTTTGAGCGGGTCCAAAAGCCCATGCCATAAAACCAGCTATCCGCTTTCCGGTTCTGTTTGAGCCATAGAAAAGCCAGCGTTTTATATTTGAACCCCCAGGCGTCGATCACCCGGAAGGCTTCATTGAGCTGTGGGAAGGTCGCCCACAGAAAGAGGGCGCTGTCTTTTGCGGCAAGTTCCGATACCGGCAGGGCACAGATTTCTTCAATGCTCATTGTGGGGTAATGGTTTTCCGCAACGCCGCTTCCATGTTTCCTGTCATAATGCCAGGGCGGATCGGCATAGATAATGCCGTACTGTTTCGTTTCCGGCATTAGCGAGCCTGCTCATTCTTAGATGGGGCAGGTTTAGTCGGCTGTTCTTTGACCTTACCGGCATTTTCCTTCAATGCACCGGTCAGGGAAGGCTTTTCCGCAGCTCCCTTTGTTGCTTCAAGAGTTGCCTGCAAATTTTCAATAGCCTGCCCGTACCCATCGATCAGGGCATCGTTGAGCTGCTTGCGGAACTCTGCCGTAACTGGCCAGCAGACATCTTTCCAGTTGCCTCCCTTATCCTGGGTTGCGGGCATATTGACATACAGCCCCTTTTCACTGGAACAGATACGGAAACCGTCAATCTTAAAGCATCCGCCAATCGTAACATTGGCAAACGCCAGCAGGTTTCCCATTGGGGCGATTGGACGCACGCGGACATCCAGCTTCATGCCGTTTGCCATTTCCGGCGTCTGTGTCTCCGGCGCCATTTTTTCTGTATTGGTTTTACTCATATATAAAATCCTCCTTTTTAGAATTGGTTTTGTTCATGCTATCTTGCATTAAATATGGATTTGGATAACGAACCTGTCTTAAACAGGGCAAAGGCCAGCAGCACCGTATAACCCGCCGTTCCCCAGATCGCGCCGTGCACATCGCCGGACGATGGGATAGACTGGACCAGCACTGCATAAATGGCAACACAGATCAAGATCAAAAAACCCTGAAAACCCAGGGCAAAAAGGGAACGCAGATACCCAGTTCCCATTTGTCCCCATTCCCGGTTTGCCATTGTGGAAAACGGGATCGGTGCAAGGCTCACGGTTAAATAAATCTCGATCATACGGCCATATACAATGACAAAGATCACGATGGACAGTACCCACATACACAGATTGATGATGTTGGTTTCCAGCCACAGTCCAATCAGTTCCCACATTCCCATTGCTTCAAGCTGGGTTTCCAGATCAGACAACGCCGCCTGCACATCCAGGTTCCCGTTTATGACACCGGCACTTTGCGACACCACATTTTGGGCCACATCAAAGACCGCCATCACAATCGTAAAACAGTTGGTGAGCAGGTAAGTGGCAACAAAAGTCTTGAAAATCCACTTGAAGATGTTGAATGTATCGAATTCGTGCATGTTGTTCTTTTCGAGAATCATCTGGATCAGTTCATACACAAGAACAAAGGTAAGGATCATGCCCGCAATGGGAATGACGACGGTTTCCGAAAGATTCTGGATCATGGAAAACACGCCGCCATTCCAGCCCTGCGGGGTCTGTCCTACCTGATTTGCCACATCCGCAACCTGGTTGTTGACGGAGTTGAAAATACTGGTGTACTGTCCGGTGATCGCATCGATCAGGCCCTCTTTAATCCAGTCTGTTATCCATTCAAACAGACTGCCCATAAGTCAGCCCTTAACCGAACAGGCCGGAAAGCAGCGGGATCAGCGTTGCACCAACCAGAGCGATACCTCCGCCTGCCATAAGCTGCTTGATCCCCTGGGATTTTGCTGATGTGCGATAAAGAAGTAATAGAAGTGTAAAAAATTTTGC
>NZ_QUJX01000027.1:0-5192 GCF_003480785.1 Ruminococcus sp. AM26-12LB
CTTCAATTACTTGCATAAATTCGATGGACGCGTCTTATATCCCCATAACTGAAGCAAGGGGTTTTACGACGCATTGGATAAAAACAGGCAATGAAATCGCCGCCTGGTTTCAAAACACGCCATATTTCATGAAATGCTTTTTGCTTATCAAGAAATGTATGAAAACCATTCATACTGACAACGGTATCAACAGATTCATCCTCCATTTGCAGGTTTCCCACACCCCCCTGAATACATTTGATATGCGCATGACTACCAAGTCTTTTTCTGGCTTGTTCAAGCATATCCATGCTGTAATCAATACAAGTAATATGTGCATTTTTCAGAGAGCTCCATTTGTTTTCCGTAAATACAGCAGTTCCAACCGGAACATCAAGAAGCTTTCCTGAAAAGTCATCAGGAACATATGATAAAACTTTTCGTGCTATATCATTATCATCCGTGCCACTCCAAAATAGCTTAATATACAGTTTGCTGAAAATATTTCTTTGCGTAAGAACATCGTCATATATATTTTTTGATGTTTCATAAGCATTTTGTATTTTGTCTGCCATATTACCCTCCAAATTTAATTTTAATTCTAAAAGCTTAAAACTATCGTTCTCTAATCTTCCTGACATTACGATTCATGAGGTGTCTTCCAATATGTCTATAAGCAAATGCTTTAAAGGCTGAAATTTCTTGATGATGTTCCTTCAACAGTTCATCTGGACAATCATAAACACCAAAATCCTGATTGATTCCCTCGCTCTGAATATAAGTATTGTTCCTATCAAACTCAATAATGAGATTTCTGAAATCCTTGACTGCTACTCCATAACCGCAAAATGCACCTGTACATTCCGAATTTTGTTCCTGTAACTTCTTTATGTAGGTTTTATCCAAAATGAAAGCTTCCAGTTCGTACCACTGATTTTCGAAATTAATTTCTACCCAGCTATGGAAAATACTTTTTGGAGCATTACGGTAAACAAACCCGGTCATAGCCCCTTTCTGCAATCTTTTATCAATCGTAAAACCATGTACTCTGCATGGAATATTGCAGGCACGTAAAAGTGCCATAAATAAAGTTCCTTTTGTATTACATTGTCCATAACCATCTGCAAGTACTTTTGAAGCTGAAATTCCGTCATCAATATTATATCCAAATAAAACATCATCTCTTACATAGTTGTAGATTGCCTTAATCCTTTCAAATTCACCCATTTCCTTCCATTTCATATTTTGAATAAGTTTTTGAATTGCCGGATTAGAAAAATCAACCATTCGTGTTTCCCTAAGATACTTATCTTTCATTTCCTATCGCCTTTCCCATAGGTTTTCTCACAACACAATGCATTCGCATACCTTTACGAATTTCAAATTTTTCTACTTTTAATCCTGCTTTTTTGCAACATTTTATGACCACATCTCTTGTTGGCACTTGGACATCTCCATGTCCGCATATATTTGCCAACGGCATTTCCAATGTATTCATTAGCCATACCAATACTTTATTGTCACTGGTCACATCTCTCAGTATCAATCTTCCATTTGGGCGAAGACATCTTTTCACACTGTCAAAAAATGCCTGTGGATCCGGATAATGATGGAAGCTCATAGAACAAATAATTGCATCAAATGAATCCTTTTCAAAAGGAAAGTTCTCACAGTCTCCTACAACAAATGTTGTATTTGGTATATTTTTCTTTTTTGCCTGTTCAATCATTGCCGGAGTCAGATCCAGTCCTGTATAATACCGGTCTGGATGTTTTTCTGCTAATAAAGAAATCATCGGAGCAGGCCCACAGCCTGCATCTAATAAATCTCTAAATGGCTCCTTCTCTAATTCTTCCAGAATATCCGGATAATCTTTCTTGCACATTTCGTAAATGCCAGCATGGTTACTTTCATATCTTCCTGCTGCTTTTGTAAACTCTTTAATTGACAATTTTTTATATTCTTCATTTTTCATGCTTTTTTCTCCAATCACTGTACCTTTTTCGCCTTGCATCCGCATTTCTTCATTTTTTTCATATAAGCATAAAACTGCTTATGCAATTCCCTCATTTCATCTGGTGCCTTCATAGCATGTTGATACATAAATTTATCTCCAAAACTGCTTCCAAATGTAACTGCCAGCATAATCGTCAGAAATGACAATGGTAAAAAGCGAAAAATATTCATTTTCCATGGTGACAGTTTACCCTTTTGTTTTCGCCAAAAATTAAAATTTCTTTTCAGCCTTTCTGCTGTTTTCCTCATGATTTTCCATTCTTTTCCCACTTTCTCCGGATCGTCTGATTCATAATACGCATCTGCAATCGGTACCACCATAGCAAGATGACAAAGCTGCCATAGATGCATATCCGTTACTTTCTGGTATGGTATATGAGCATGCCTCAATATCTCTGAAAACTGCTTAGTTCTTTCGGATTTATTTCCTGATATTTCTGCAAATGTTGTTGGCTGAATCAACCTTGGAGTAAGTGCTGCATCAAGGATACCATCATCATTTATACTTCCGCCTGCTCCTGGAAAAGCCGGTAATATTCTTCCTTTTCCGACAATGTCTTCCCATTTATTGTAACTGTCCAGTGAATTTATCATTGTAACAATCGTATTACTTTTATTATTTTTCAATTCAGTAAGTGCTTCATACAGCTGGTTTTCCCGGACAGTAAGCAAGACAAAATCATAAATATCATCGTTTGGTAGTTCTCCAAGAATCCTAATCTCTGCCTTTATTACTTCCTGATTTTTCTTATATTTCAATCCATTATTTCTTAAAGCCTCAAGTCTTTTACCTCTGGCATAAATATTTGTATCATAACCGGCTTCTGCAAATAAAGCCGCATACAAGGATCCAATCACACCAGCACCATAAATCAATATTCTCATAAGAATCTTTCCTCTCCTCTTACCCCAGTGCCACATCCAAGATCATCATCAAACTAAATCCAAGTGCAAAGAAAAGCGTACCGATATTCGAGTGCTGTCCCTGAGACATTTCCGGAATTAGTTCTTCAACCACGACATATAACATAGCTCCTGCTGCAAAGCTGAGTAAATATGGTAATGCCGGGATTACCAGCTGTGCGACAAGAATCGTCATTACTGCTCCAATCGGTTCAACGACTCCTGAAAGTACACCTCCCAGAAATGCCTTTCTCTTACTTTCACCCTCTGCCCTAAGCGGCATGGATATAATCGCTCCTTCTGGAAAATTCTGGATAGCAATTCCAAGTGATAAAGCAAGTGCACCTGTTGCTGTAATCTGTGCATTTTCAGCAAGAAATCCTGCATACATTACACCAACTGCCATACCTTCAGGGATATTATGTAATGTAACTGCCAACACCATCATCGTAGTACGGCCAAGTTTGCTTTTCGGTCCCTCTGTCTGATCACTTCCAACATGAAGATGTGGAATCAAATGATCAAGTGCGAGTAAAAACAATATACCAATCCAGAACCCAACAACTGCCGGAACAAACGATAAAGTTCCCATATTCTCAGATTGTTCAATTGCCGGAATCAGAAGACTCCAGATTGAAGCAGCAACCATTATACCTGCTGCAAACCCTGCAAGTGCACGTTGCAGTAACTTGCTAAGTGTTTTTCTCATAAAAAACACGCATGCTGCACCTAGCGTTGTTCCAACAAATGGAATCAGTATACCTTCAAAAACATTCATTAGCATTATGTATTCCTTTCTGTATAGTCAAAAGTACTTTCACATCGTTCTGTTGTTAGCTTTAACTAACTATCATATATAAAAGAAACCGTGCAAAAAGCAAACTGTAATTTCACACGGTTTTCCTTATGTTTAAGTATATCACTTACGAAATCATATAACAATATAATTCTTTTAACAATTTACAAGAGAAAGATCATCCATGTATGCACGATCTACAAAAATCTCAGATGCTGTGCGAAGTCCCTTGCTCTCAGCGATATCACCAAGAACTGCTCCTGCACAGTAATAAACGATCAGATCTTTGTCATACTCACAGATTGCCTCGCAGATCGCTGTGGAAATATCCTCGTCATACTGGCAGGCATTCCCCATTGCTCCATGAGGAGCGACATGCTGAAGCTTCATTCCGTAGCTCTTGGTAAATGCAGCCAGTGCTCCGATCTGGTATCTGACGTAATTCTTAACTTCATCATGAGAGAGAACCATCTTTCTTCGTCCAAAGCCAAGAAGATCCGGATATCTAGGATGGGCTCCAACCATAACGCCACGTTCCTTTGCCATGCGGACTACCTTATCCATTACCATCGGATCGCCTGCATGCCAGCCATATGCTACATTTGCTGTTGTGACATATTTGATGATCTCTTCATCGCCGCCAAGCTTATATGCGCCAAAGCTCTCACCCATGTCACTGTTTAAGTCGATACTGTACATGTTGCTACCTTTCTTTACTTGTTGAAAGTATAACATGTTAAATAAAAATAATAAAATAGATTATTTTTTCAGAATATATTAATATTTTCTATATTTCTTTTGCAATAAATTTTACTTTTCTTTGATCCGTTCTTTGAAAAGCTGTTGACAAAGATTTTTATATATGATTAAATAGTCATATGAACATTAATTCATATATTCATATAAAAAAACAAACGAATCAGCAAGGAGAGTTCATATGGAAGAAAAATTAAAGAAAGATTCCATGAAGTCCGCAGATTCCTGCGGCTGCGGTCACGAGCATGCGCATCACAGCCATGATGAGCATGAAGAACATCACGATCATGAGCACCATCACCATGATGATCACTGCGTCTGTGGTTACGAGAATCATGACCATGAAGATCATGAACATGAGCATCATCACCACCATGAGCACTGCGGCTGTGGTTGTGAGGATCATAAACATGAACATCATGAACACGAGCACTGCGGCTGTGGCTGCGGGGATCATGAGCACGAACATCATGAACACGAGCACCATCACAGCCATGGCGAGCACTGTGGTTGTGGCTGCGAGGATTCCGAACACGAACATCATGAACACGAGCACCTTCACAGCCATGGCGAGCACTGTGGTTGTGGCTGCGAGGATCATGAGCACGAACATCATGAACACGAGCACCATCACAGCCATGGCGAGCACTGCGGCTGTGGCTGCGAGGATCACGAGCACGAACATCATGAACACGAGCACCTTCACAACCATGACGAACACTGCGGCTGTGGCTGCGAGGAT
>NZ_QUJX01000027.1:5226-22116 GCF_003480785.1 Ruminococcus sp. AM26-12LB
GGATCACGAGCACGAACATCATGAACACGAGCACCTTCACAACCATGACGAACACTGCGGCTGTGGCTGCGAGGATCACGAGCACGAACATCATGAACACAAGCACCTTCACAACCATGACGAGCACTGCGGCTGTGGCTGCGAGGATTCCGAACACGAACATCATGCACACGAACACCATCACCACCATAACGAGCACTGCAGCTGTGGCTGCGGGGATCACGAGCATGAGCACCATGGTCACTCCCACAATGCTCTCACCGCAAAGCGTGTCTACATTCTGGAGAACCTCGGCTGCGCTCACTGTGCTTCCAAAATGGAGGAACGGATCCAGGCTCTTGAAGGCGTCGAAAGCGCTACCATTACTTTTGCAACAAAACAGCTTCGCTTAGGGGCTGCAGATCCAGACGCTCTGCTTCCGCAGATCCGCAAGATCTGCACATCCATTGAGTCTGAAGTTAAAGTTGTTCCGAGAAATCCAGCTCCGGTAGCTTCCACTGACACAACAACTAAGACCTATCTTCTGGAGAATCTAGGCTGCGCTCACTGCGCTTCCAAAATGGAGGAACAGATTGCAAACCTTGAAGGCATTTCCGAAGCAACCATCACTTTTGCAACAAAACAGCTTCGCTTAACTGCAAAGAATCCGGATCGATACCTGGATCAGATCCGTAAGATCTGTACATCCATTGAATCCGAAGTTCTTGTAAAAGAAAAGGATCCGAAGCCAAAGGCTCAGTCCCCAAAAACAGTGACTCACACAACCGCTTCCAAGAAGAAATTTTTCTCCAAGGAAAACGTAGATATCATCTGCATTATCATCGGTGCAGTACTCTTCGTTGCCGGAGAGATCATGGAACACAAAGGCTTTGGTACCAGTGCCACTCTTCCTGTATTTGTGATCGCATACCTGGCGCTTGGGGGTGTTATCGTTGTAAAAGCTGCCAAAAACATCTCTCACGGACAGATTTTTGACGAAAACTTTCTCATGAGCATTGCAACACTTGCCGCTTTTGCCATCAATGATTCTGCTGAGGCCGTAGGCGTTATGCTCTTTTACCGCATCGGCGAGCTTTTTGAGGAAAAAGCCGTTGAACGAAGCCGCGGGCAGATCATGGATGCCGTAGACCTTCGTCCGGAAGTTGTAAACCTGGTCACAGGCGATGATATCCAGGTAATTCCCTCTGAAGAAGCTCAGATCGGAGACATTCTTCTGGTCCGTCCCGGAGACCGCATCCCTCTTGATGGTATCGTAATTGAGGGAAACAGCCGTATCGACACTTCTCCGATCACAGGAGAGCCTGTACCGGTTGCTGTAAATGAAGGTGATGAGATCACTTCTGGTTGCGTCAACACTTCCGGCCAACTTAAGATCCGCGTGGAAAAACCTCTGGAAGAATCCATGGTCACTCGTATTCTGGATTCCGTAGAAAACGCGGCAGCAAGCAAACCGAAGATCGACCGCTTTATCACACGTTTTGCCAAGGTTTATACTCCTTGTGTTGTAGGAATCGCAGTGGCAACTGCCATACTCCCATCCCTTGTTACCGGAAACTGGCATTACTGGATCTACACAGCCATTACTTTCCTGGTAATGAGCTGCCCTTGTGCTCTTGTACTTAGTATCCCGCTGGCCTTCTTCTCCGGGATCGGTGCCGGTTCTAAAAAGGGTATCCTTTTCAAGGGTGGCCTTTCCATCGAAGGATTAAGTAAGCTCGGCGCTGTGATCATGGATAAGACCGGTACTATCACAGAGGGTAACTTCCAGCTTCAGAAGGTTGTTGCCACCGGTAAATACACGGAAAATGAACTCCTTTCCATGTGTGCAGGCTGTGAACAGAACTCCACACATCCTATTGCGAACAGCATCGTTGCTGCCGCAAAGGAACGTGAGATCCAATTTGAAAAACCGATCTCCCTGGAAGAAATTTCCGGTCACGGGATCGTTGCGGAAATGCCGGAGGGAAAAGTTCTCTGCGGAAATCGCAAGCTGATGGATAAATTCGGAGTTACAATCGGAGAATTAAAGGAAGCCGCTTACGGCTCTGAAGTATTTATGGCAGTAAACGGAACCTTCGCAGGATATATGCTGATCTCCGATACCATCAAACCTGACGCAAAGGAAGCCATTGCTTCTCTGAAAAAGCTTGGTCTCCACACCGTTATGCTCACTGGAGACTCCGAAGACAGTGCACAGGCTGTAGGAAAAGATGCCGGGATCGATGAGATCTATGCAAAGCTTCTTCCGGAGGATAAGCTCAATGCCCTGAAAAAGGTCCGCCAGGCACATGGAACGGTTATGTTTGTCGGTGACGGTATCAACGACGCTCCTGTTCTTGCAGGTGCTGATGTAGGTGCTGCCATGGGAAGCGGTGCAGATGCTGCCATTGAAGCCGCAGATGCCGTATTTATGAATTCCAATGTAGATGCGATCCCTCAGTCTATCGCCATTGCACGAAGCACAAACCGTATTGCATGGCAGAACGTAATATTTGCCCTGGTGATCAAGATCGCAGTTATGATCCTTGGTCTTGCCGGACATGCCAACATGTGGATGGCCGTATTTGCAGACACTGGCGTTGCCATGATCTGCGTGCTGAATTCCATTCGTATCCTGTATAAAAAATAAGATCCGTTCTGCAGGGCAGATATCCTGCAGCGGATCCCTGTGCATCCATACAACTCCCCAGTGATGCAGAAAAGAATTTGACCGGTGCGTTTTTTTCAGCTACAATAGAAGTTAACAGTTTGGAGGATGCGCAAATGAAGAAAACACATATAGATTACCCGATCAATGATGATACACTGTACCGGCTTGCCGACCTGTTCAAGGTTTTCGGTGATCCTACCAGGATCCGTATCCTGTACGTACTTTCTGTGGAAGAGCTCTGTGTTCAGGATATTGCCGATCGTCTTTCCATGACCCAGAGTGCCATTTCCCATCAGCTCCGGGTACTGAAGCAGATGTCACTGGTCAAATTTCGAAGAGATGGAAAAACCATTTACTACTCCCTGGCAGACAGCCATGTGGCAACCATCATGAATCAGGGTCTGGAACACGTTACAGAAGAATAACTCATAAAACACAATGCAAAAAGCCAATCTGCTTCCTAATGGAAGAACAGATTGGCTTTTTTCTCTGCCTTACTCGTACATCATTTGTATTTATCCCTCGCCCTGTGGTGAAGCACCATCGCTCCGTATGCAGGCATCTTCACCTGAAGAATCCCTGCATCTGCAATATATTCTTCCGGCATTTCCGTATAACCCTCTCCGGAAGAAAGCATCAGGCGCTGAAAAGCCGTTGCTTCTTTCCGGCTTACACCGGTTTTCCAGGCTGTTACCCTTATGTCTCTCTCCTGATCCTGATTATTGAGGATCACTATGATCTGTTCAGAATCAGAAAAACGACCATAGCTCAAGCCCTGATGATCGTTCCACAGAAATTCCAGGGAACCCTTTGCAAGAATCGGATATGCCTTGTGTATGCAGATCATGCGTTTATGAAAGTCCAGCATCTCTTGGTCTTCTTTTCCCCAGGGATAAGTTCTGCGGTTATCCGGATCTGTAAAGCCGCAGACGCCGGCCTCATCCCCGTAATATACCGTAGGCGCACCAGGCCACGTCATCTGGATCACAACAGCCTCTCTCATGATGGCAGGATTGATGCCTGCAGATGCTGCCTCTGCGCCTGCGTAGGAAAGCCTTCCTACTCTGTGATTGGTCCTTGTCAAAAATCTGGAATGGTCATGGTTTGAAAGCTCATTCATGGCTCCATAAAGCGCTCCCATATGCAAAGACTGCATATGATGCTTCATCGCCCCGATAAAGGCCTCACTGTTGCCATAAAGGTCCTCCCGGTACTCATCACTGTGCTTCTCCATTCCGGTTAGAAACCAGGTTACAGGCTCCATAAAAGCGTCATAGTTCATAACCGTATCCCACTCATCGCCGCGAAGCCAGCTTTCCGGATTTCCGTAGTGTTCTGCAAGGATCACTGCATCAGGATTGGCTTCTTTTACTGTCCTCCGGAACTCTTTCCAGAAATGATGGTTAAAATCATTGCTGTGGCCCAGATCTGCAGCTACATCCAGTCTCCAGCCGTCTACGTTATACGGCGGCGAAACCCATTTTCTGCCCACATCAAGGATCGTCCGGCAAAGCTCCTCAGATTCTTCGTAGTTCAGCTTTGGCAGGGTATCATGGGTCCACCAGCCGTCGTAGGTTGGATTATAGGGCCAGCGGTTCTGATCCTGGAAGCAGAAGAAAGAACGATAAGGGCTGTCCGCCGAAACATAAGCCCCCTTCTCGTAGCCTTCCTGATTTTCATAGATCCGTTCCCTGTCCATCCATTTATTAAAGGATCCGCAATGGTTAAATACCCCATCCAGGATCACTTTCATCCCTCTTCTGTGAATTTCCTCCACAAGCTCCTGAAAAAGCTTATTACTGGCCTCCAAATTCCGTTTATCGGTCACACGGCGGATATACTTAAGGGCATGACTGTTATCACTGTCTCCGGGACTTAACAGACCATCACAGTCCGCTACGATCCTTCCGATATGCGGATCGATATGATCGTAATCCTGACAGTCATACTTATGGTTGCTGGGAGAGACAAAGACCGGATTCAGATAGATCACATCTACTCCAAGCTCCTGAAGATAATCCAGCTTATCCATAACTCCCTGAAGATCGCCGCCATAAAATTCCCGGACACCCATCACAGCCGGAACCTTTTCCCAGTTATCCACTTTTACGGAAGTGTCCCCGATATAGAAATATTCCCCTGTTTCCACATCATTGGAAGGATCTCCGTTACAGAAACGATCCACATAAATCTGATACATCACAGCACCCTTCAGCCACTCAGGCACATGATATCCGGGATAGATCTCAAATTCTGTCCTTTCCTCATGTCTGGTGCTTACACCATTTGTATCATAATAACAGGTAACAAGTCCTGAATGGATCTCAAAGTAATATCGTACAAGATCTTTTCCCATTACGATCTGTGCAGTATAATAATCAAAGCTTCCGGAAGTTTTTTCCCGCTTCATTTCCAGATATTCTCCGTCATGCACAAGACAGACGTTGTCCACGTTATTTCTCTGGGTACGAAAACGGATCGTAACTGTATCACCTTCCCGCGGCTCCACAGGTGTACGGTAATATTCCGTCCCGTCACTGAACATTGCGTCTTTATTTAATACCGGACTCATATTGAGTATATACCGCATCTTCTTTGCAGTCTCCATGCTTTCATATAACATTCTATCTTCCTCATTCCGTTTTTAGTACCATGTTTTTAAATATATTATCTTAATTTTTTCCATCCCGTAAGCATATATATCTGTTTTCTCCGTAATCCGTCTTTATTTTTGGGCAGTAAAAAAGGCAGCTGGTTAAGCTGCCTTTTTTGGAGAAGGTATTTCTTCTTATGGGGTGTAGCAAAAACTATATAATGTATTGGGGGGTTTTTACGGTATTTATAGTACCATGTGTCCACCAAAAAGTGTGCACAAAGTTCACAAAATTCAATATTTTTTTTTGTGCATTTTATTCGTTTGTTTTTGCAACCTCTTCTTTTTCTGTTGTAAAAAGTGCTTCAAACTCTTCACGATGTATCTTTTCCTTCTCGAGAAGAAGGGCCGCACAGCTGTGAAGAACGCCGATATTCTCACGGATAATGCTCTCTGCATTCTCATGGCACTCACGGATGATACGGGAAATCTCCCCATCGATCTCTCTTGCCACTTCCTCACTGTAGCCTCTGGTATGTGCCAGATCACGGCCGATAAATACCTCATCGTCATCGTTGCCGTAAGCGATCAGACCGATTTTTTCAGACATACCGTATTTCATTACCATAGAGCGTGCAGTCTCTGTGGCACGTTTGATATCATTGGAAGCACCGGTGGTGATATCTCCGAAGATGATCTCCTCCGCCACACGTCCGCCAAGAAGCGTGGTGATATCCTCCAGCATTTTGTTCTTTGTATTAAACATCTCATCATTATCCGGCAGCGGCATGGTGTAGCCGGCAGCTCCCATTCCCGTAGGGATAATGGAAATGGTGTATACCGGATCCATATGAGGAAGTACATGGAACAGGATCGCATGGCCTGCTTCATGATAAGCTGTGATCTTTTTCTCTTTATCAGAGATGACCTTGCTCTTCTTTTCTGCACCGATCCCGACCTTGATGAATGCTTTCTTGATATCCTTCTGCATGATATAAGGACGGCCCTCTTTTGCAGCATCAATAGCAGCTTCGTTAAGAAGATTCTCCAGATCTGCGCCTGTAAATCCTGCGGTTGTCTGGGCGATCTGGCGAAGATCCACATCATCTCCCAGCGGTTTGTCCTTGGCATGGACCATAAGGATCTCTTCTCTGCCCTTAACATCCGGGCGTCCCACACCGACTTTACGGTCAAATCGTCCCGGACGGAGAATCGCAGGATCCAGAATATCCACACGGTTGGTCGCTGCCATTACGATGATTCCTTCATTTACTCCAAAACCATCCATCTCTACAAGAAGCTGGTTCAATGTCTGCTCTCTCTCATCGTGGCCGCCGCCCATACCGGTTCCTCTCTGACGGGCTACCGCATCAATCTCATCAATAAAGATGATGCACGGTGCATGACGCTTGCCCTCTTCAAAAAGATCTCGTACACGGGAAGCACCGACACCAACAAACATCTCCACGAAATCGGATCCGGAAATGGAGAAAAACGGAACTCCGGCCTCTCCTGCAACTGCCTTCGCGAGAAGAGTTTTACCTGTTCCTGGAGGGCCCACAAGGATCACGCCTTTCGGGATCCTGGCACCTACCTTGGTATACTTCTGTGGGGATTTCAGGAAATCCACCACTTCCTCCAGATCCTCCTTCTCCTCCTGAAGACCTGCAACATCCTTGAACGTTACTTTCTTATCATCAGGGGACGACATCCTGGCTCTGCTTTTTCCAAAGTTCATCATCTTCGCATTGCTTCCGCCGCCTCCGGACATCTGCCGGTTCATCATCATAAAGAAAAAGAGAAGGATCGCGCCGGTAAGCACTACCGGAAGTACTGTTCCGATCATGGAGCTGTCCTTGGGTACATTGCGGATCGTTGGATCGATATCATGTTCTTCAAGAAGCGCCTCCGCTTCCTTTACATCGGTTACGTAGACTGTCTTCTGACCGTCTGAAACAATGTTTGCGGTTACATAACCGGTGGGCACTTCTCTGTTCTGATGGATCACCGCATCCGTCACTTTGTCTTCTTCCAGAGCCTTTTCCAGCTGGCCCATTGTGTAGCTGCCCTGGGTAGATACCTGGTCATTGAGATACAGATATCCTGCGATCAGTGCCACAATAAGCAGAAGGTACAGGCCTATCTTACCTGAATGCTTGCTCACTTGGTTAAATCTCCTTTCAGTCCTGAAGCTCCACTACTCCGATGTAAGGAAGGTTTCTGTATTTCTGGGCATAATCAAGTCCGTATCCTACTACAAACTCGTCCGGAATATTGAAGCAGCAGTAATCTACCTCTACATCTGTCACACGTCTCTCCGGTTTGTCAAGAAGTGTACAGAGTCTGATGCTTGCCGGATGTCTGCCCTTCAGGATACGCAGCAGATAGCTTAAGGTTCTGCCTGAATCAATGATATCCTCTACGATCAGAACATCTTTCCCGTCCAGTGGCTGATCCAGATCCTTGACGATCTTTACAACACCGCTGGATTTCGTATCATCACCGTAACTGGACACAGACATGAAATCCAGTGTTACCGGGCGTGTGATCCTCTTGGCAAGCTCACACATAAAGAAAACGCCGCCTTTCAGAACGCAGATCATGTGTACATCTTTTCCGTCATAATCCTTGTTGATCATATCTGCAACTTCCTGGATACGGGCATCTACCTCTTCTTCACTGAGTAAAACCCTGATTTTTTCGCTCATGCTAAAGCTCCTCCTTGGTAATGTAATTCTAACACTCTCCCTGTAGTGGAAGTGATCTTATACTTCTCGTTCATCCGTCCTCCCGGGATCCAGAGTATCTCAGATCCTACCGCAACAACCGGAAGCCTGTCTCTCATCTCCGCTGGAATCTTCTCATCAATAAAGATCCGGTTCAGCTTCTTTCTTCCGCCTTCACTGTTTACAGTAAGATAATCTCCCTGTCTTCTGGTCCGAACGCATGGACTATTTTTTATTTTATCATAATCAAACCATTTCGTATACTTTTTTTCTTCAATCTTCTGTTTCTTATAAGAAAAAATTTTCGACTCAAAAACTCCGAAAGGACTTTCCAGAATTCCAGGTACCGGAAGCTCCATAGACATTTCTCTGAGACCTGCCGATACTTTTTTTTCAGTGGAAGCATCGTTCTCTCTGTCTGATGCAGAGTTCTTTTTCAGACATACCCCTCCGTACTGTCGTATTACCCGCAGCGATTCCGGAAGATTGATATAACGACCGTTTTCTTTTTTTTGAAGCGAAAGAACCTGGTCCACATGAAGAGATGTAAAGTCCTTACGTTTTCCTGACAGTATCTCAAACGCCTCCATCACCGCATATTCCTGAAGGATAGGATCCTGTGCAAAAAATTTTTCATCCAGAAGATAGCCATTTTCTTTCCGGCAGCCTGCCAGAAGCTCCCTTCCCTTTTTCTGAAGATACGAATCTGCCTCTGCCAGAACCCGTGCGGTTTCTGCCATATGCTCCACCGCTTTTGCATTGATCTTCTGTTCCATAGCCGGAAGAATATGGTTACGGATCCGGTTTCTTGTATAGTCATCTGAAAGATTGCTGCTGTCTGTGATATAGGAAATACCTCTCTCTTTCAGATAATTGACGATCTCCTTCCGTTCTAAACACAAAACCGGCCGGATGATCTCACCATTTACCGCCTGTATCCCAGAAAGTCCCCGGATACCGGTTCCCCTTGCCAGATGATGCAGCATAGTCTCTGCCAGATCGTTGCGGTTGTGTGCCAGCGCAACCCGGAACTGTCCGTTCTTTTTTGACTGTTCTCCGGAAAAACCAAGTCTCTTTTTTTCCTCCTGAAACGCCTGTTTTCGCACGATCCTTCCGGTTTCTTCTTCTCCCAGCTTCCACTTTCCGGAAAGCTCCGGAACCGGATAATGCCTGGACCGGAAAGGGATTCCCCAATCCCGGCAGATTTTTTCCACAAACTGCTCATCCCTGTCCGCCTCCTGGCCCCGGATTCCATGATGGACATGAACCACTTCCATGGAAAAACCGATCTCTTTCTGAAGACTTTTCAAAATATGAAGCATTGCTATGGAATCCGCCCCTCCGGAAACCCCTGCCACAACCATATCCTCTGCTTTCAGCATCCGATTGTCTCTGATATATTTTCTTACACGTGTGATCATTTTTTCTCCTGTAACCAAAAATACTCTATTTTTTCCACAATCCTGCCACAACTACTGTCATATCATCCCTGGCATGATAATCACTGTATCCCAGGACCCTTTCCAGTATTCCCCGTCCCATCTCCCTGGGCTCTTTTTCCCGGACATCCATAATGATCTCCTTCATGGTTTCCTCTTCCCGTTCTGTAGGAAGCGCATCCAGAACTCCATCTGTCATCATGATCAGATAATCTCCATGATAAAGCTTCCTTGAGGCAGTATCAAAATCCAGCTGCTGGACCAAGCCTGCTGCAAGATTTTCCGAAGCAATGGATTCCACCCAGTGATCTCTTTTAATAAATGTGGAAGACGCCCCTGCTTTCAGAAAATCACAGATCCCGGTATAAAGATCCACCGCACAGATATCAACAGTAGAAAACATCCCTTCCCGTCCTTTCAATAGCAGTGCGGAATTCACCATTCTGGCAGCTGTCTCCTGAGAAAAGCCGGATTCCAGAAACTGTTCCAGAAGTTCTACCACGATCTCGCTTTCTTTAAACGCTTCTATTCCGGAACCCATCCCATCAGACAGACAGAGAAAAAACCTGCCATCCTCTTCCTGACGACAGATATAATTGTCTCCGGAAACCTTTTCCGCTTCTCTTGTAAGCCGCGCTACTCCGTAAAGCATCTGATAACTGACATCCTCCACAAAATGGACCATACGAAAATCTCCATTTACAATACTGCGGCTGTCGGCGTCCGGCGTCATGGAGCTTCCGCAGATCCTGGACAGGATCTGCGCGATCTCTGTCATGGAAACACACTGTCCGCTCCTGGCTCTCAGATTCAGAAATATCTGCCGTCTTCCTTCGATCTTATCCATGACCCAGACATTCTTTACAAGTACATGCTTTTTACGAAGAGCCTTTTTCAGATCTTCCTGAAACTGCGGATCTGCCGGCATGATATCATACAGCTCTTCTGCCATATGATCCATGATCCTCGAGATTTCCGTCAGCTGCTGTGCAACTGCAAGCCGGCTTTCGATCATCCGGTTATCCCACACGAGATTCTGCCTTTCTTCACGAAATCCCTCATTCAGGACCTGAAAATACTGGGCGGAACGGCCACATGCTCCCATCCATTCACTGCGTGCTCTCTGGATACTCTCTTCATTGCCTTCCTCCATGGTACGGATCATATTCTCACTGCCCCGCATGGTTTCCCCGGCACGCTCTCCCCAGCAGATCTCTCTCTGATAACATCTGGAACATACAGCCGCACTGGTGTCCGATATGATACGGTTCAGCTGTCCTCCGCTCAAAAATTCCTTACGGTAAGGCATTCCGTAGAATGTATCCGCAAGCTTCCGGAAGGATGCTGCATACCGTTCCACTTTTTCCTTCTGGGGATGGCTTTCACAAAGCGGCAGCATTTCTTCTTTTTCCTTCGTTTTTCCCGAAAAGACAGTTTTTGCCATGTCCCGGAGTATCAGCAGTATGCTGACTACGAGCATGGCAATGATCCATTCCTGCATATTTTCCCCTCCCCTTATAACCTTCACTGACTGAACATTATAAAGGAAGATCCCTGAAATATCTGTCAAAGCCGCACGAAAATGTCAAAAAAAATTTCGTCGAAACCTTTGATTTTCAGCTATTTTTCTTCCTGAAACACGATCTCGTTGTCTTTCACAAGTCCCAGCTTCTCACGAGCCGCCTCTTCCACATATTCGTCGGTCTTCATATGTTCTTTCTCTGCTTCGATCTCCTTGGTACGTTCCTTCTCACTTTCAATGGACTTCTCCAGTGCTGTAGCTTTGGAATCATAATAATCCCTGCGCCGTTCCAGAGTCTTACTCTGCAGCATAAGGCTTCCCAGCAACACCAGTGCGATCACCATGATCCCCGCCATGCCAAGATAATTATATCCGATCCGTTTTTTTTCTTTTCCATTTTTTGGATTTTTCAATCTGCTGCTCCTTTTTTACACAATCTGATCTCTTTACCTTTTACGAGCTTATACATCCAAATTTTACAACTTCTTCAAAAAAATATCAACCGGTTTGCTGTCATTTTAGCTTTAATGGAACAGTCTTTTTAAAAGGGATCCTTCTTTTTTGTCCTTTTTCCTGCCAAGATAGGTAAGACTGTCGATTTTTCCCTCCAAGCTAAGCTGCCCGCTTTTCAGATCAAGATGTTTTACATGAAGTCCTTCGCCTTTTATGGATAACTTTCCTTCCTCTGTATGCAGCAGTATTTCTTTTTCATCGAAAGAGATCACCTCCCGGATTCCCGTTATGGTGCCGCCTTTCTGCCGCTCCAACATCAGACTGTGAAATGCTGCCGGTTTCTTCTCGTCCAATCCATACCTCCCTGGGGATGATTTCTCTTTTATTTTATGAAAAATCCATCTGGAATAGACCATCACGCCCAAACGGCAGCTGTCCCTGCATCAGATATAGCGGAACATGCTTTCCACCTCATCCTTTTTTACCGTTTCCTTAACTTCCAGGACTTCAACCTTTACATTACGGCTTCCAAACTGGATCTCCACAGTGTCACCGGTCTTTACCTGTACAGAAGCCTTGGCCGGCTTGTCATTGACCAGAACTCTTCCTGCATCGCAGGCTTCATTTGCCACCGTACGGCGTTTGATCAGTCTGGATACTTTCAGATATTTATCAAGACGCATAATTTTTCCTCCTAAAAAAGCAGGGGAAACCAAAAACCGGTTTCCCCTGCCGTTATCACTCTGAACCAACAGATTATTTACCGTTGACAACGTCCTTTAAAGCTTTTCCTGCTTTGAACTTCGGAGACTTGGAAGCCTCGATCGTCATGGTCTCACCAGTCTGAGGATTTCTTCCCTCTCTTGCAGCTCTTGTGCTTACTTCGAAAGTTCCAAATCCAACCAGCTGAATCTTCTCGCCTTTTTTCAGTTCATCTGTTACAACATCGATAAAAGATTTCAGAACAGCTTCTACATCTTTCTTGGAAAGATTGGTGTCTTTCGCCATTGCTGCCACTAACTCTGTTTTATTCATGGTGTTTCCTCCTATAATTGATGTTCTCTTATTTTTGACTTTGCTTTATATATATACCGCTTTTGGCTTATAATGTCAAGGTTTTTCGCATATTACAGGCGGAATGTGACCATTTTATCATTTCATGGAATCAACCATTTCAAGAACAGCCTTGCCCATTGCATCGGATTTCTCGTCTGCATCTGCAAGAGATGTTCCCTTAACGCCATAATAGAATTTAACCTTAGGCTCTGTTCCGGACGGTCTTACGCAAACCCATGCATCATCGGTAAGCTCATAGTAGAGAACATTGGAATTCGGAAGTCCTGTCGGCTTCTTCTCACCTGTTGCAAGATCTGTGATCTCATCCAGCTTGTAGTCACGTACAGCAGTCACCTTATGTCCGGCAAACTCAGCAGGCGGATTCTGACGAAGTGTTGTCATGATCTCCTGGATCTTCTGAAGTCCCTCGATACCCTTCATGGTAACTGCCTGAATGGCATCCTTATAGTAACCGAACTCCTCATACATATCGATCATTGCATCCCAGAGAGTCTTGCCCTGTGTCTTATAGTAAGCAGCAGCTTCGCAAAGTGCCATGGTAGCAACAATGGCATCCTTGTCTCTTGCATAGGTTCCGATCAGGCAGCCGTAGCTCTCCTCAAATCCGAAAAGATATGTACCCTTGCCACTGTTCTCAAATCCGAGGATCTGCTGTCCGATGTATTTGAATCCGGTAAGTACTTCGATAAGATTCACATTGTATCCCTTGGCAATGGCATCTGCCAGGTTTGTTGTAACGATAGTCTTTACAAGAGCTCCGTCCTCCGGAAGGCTTCCGTTTACAGCCTTTCTCTGGCTCAGCTCATAGTTTGCAAGAAGGCATCCGGACATGTTACCGGTAAGATCATGATACTCTCCGTTTTTATCCTTTACGCGGACGCCAAGACGGTCTGCATCCGGGTCTGTGGCAAGTACGATGTCTGCATCCACTTCCTTCGCAAGCTTCAGGCCAAGCTCAAATGCCTCTGCTGCCTCCGGGTTCGGATAGCTGACTGTCGGGAAATCCCCGTTCGGAAGCTCCTGCTCCGGTACTACATATACATTCTCAAATCCAAGCTCTTTAAGGATCCTTCTGGCCGGGATATTGCCGGTTCCGTGAAGAGGTGTGTAAACGATCTTCAGGTTCCTGCCCTCTGCCTGGATCGCATCCATATGGATGATCTGTTTCTTAAGCTCTACCATGTAAGCATCATCGACAGCCTGTCCGATCACTTCGAAAAGTCCTGCCTTTACTGCGTCTTCCTTGTCCATGGTCTTTACGGTATTCCAGTCGGAGATTGCCTTTACCTCGCCCATGATACCGGAATCATGAGGTGGTGTGATCTGTGCGCCGTCCTCCCAGTAAACCTTGTATCCGTTGTATTCCGGAGGATTGTGGCTGGCTGTTACGTTGATACCTGCCACACAGCCCAGATGACGTACTGCAAAGGAAAGCTCCGGTGTCGGACGAAGTGTCTCAAAGATATAAGCCTTGATCCCGTTTGCTGCCAAACAAAGTGCTGCTTCCTGGGCAAACTCCGGTGACATATGACGGGAATCATATGCGATAGCAACTCCCTGGGATTTCTTGTCAACCTTGGCAATATAGTTGGCAAGCCCCTGGGTTGCTCTTCTTACCACATAAATATTCATACGGTTGGTACCTGCGCCGATGATACCACGCAGGCCTGCCGTACCAAACTCAAGATCCATATAAAAACGCTCTTTGATCTCATTTTCGTCGTCTTTGATCGCTTTCAGTTCTTCTTTTGTCGCCTCATCGAAGTATGGGTTTTCAAGCCACTGATTATAGATTTCTTTATAATCCATGTTCCAAAATACCTCCCTGTTTCTTTATATAAGATACTTAATATTATATAACAATTTTCAGAAAAAGGGAAGTTTTGTTTTTGTCACATTCAGCATCATTACTGCCTGAAGCACTGTTTTGAAAATTCCTCCCACTGTTTTTTCTGATGGATCAGGGTTCTCAGCTTTTCCACATTTTTTCCGGAGATCACAGCCTTGTTATGTGTATAATAATGATTTGCCAGTTTCCAGTATTTTTCCGGATAACAGAACCGGACTCTCAGGTTCTGCCACTCAGACTCCGAGAGCGGCCGTACGGAATCATATGCAGAAAGCATCTTCTGCGCGATGTGCAAATCCCAGCTGTATTTCTCCAGGATTTTCCGCATAAAGCGATACAGATCTGCCATCTGCACATCAAAGCTCCAGTGACTGAAATTCGTCACCGCTGTGTTTTTCCCAAGTATCAGCACATTATGCTGATTATATTCGCCATGACAGATACTGCCGCTTTGAAGAGACTGCTGCCGCAGATTTTTATAATCCGTGGTTTCCAGCATAGCTGCCGCTTCTTCTCCTTTTTGCAGAAACCATTCCACGCTTTTCAGATAATCCTTCTCAAAAGAATTGACCGCTCCTTTTTTTCGGATAAAACGGCGTATTTTTTTCATTTCCTGATTATGCCGGATATATTCTTCCTGCAGATTTCTTCCCGCATAATCCATTTCCACAGGAAGCTGCATGATCTTGTGGATCTGTGCCAGAGTCCGAATGCTTTTTAAAATATCGTTTTCGGATCTCGTGTCACATTCCCGTCCCTCAAACCAGATCTGTGCAGTATATGGAACAGAATCTTTGTCCCTGCTTACCAGTACGCCTTCCCTGTTTCTGAGATAGGCGTCCACAAGACAGTTCTGTTCTTTCATTTTTTCAAGAAGCTGCTGCTGCATGGAAAGCTTTTTTTCCGAGCCATGAAATTCCCGGAGTATCACCGGACCTTTTTCTGTCCGGCACAGAAGTGCCCCCCGCACCCTGCCGGAGAATGAAGCCGTAAGCCCATACTGCTCCAGCACGCTCAACCCATAATCATACAAAAAAGTTCCCCCCTGCCTTATTTTACGTTCTATTTTATGCAGGGGGGATTTTTGTTATTCTATTCGGTTTTTATGCTGTCTTTTTCTGCTGTTTCAAGAAGTTTTTCTTTTGTATTAAGGGTTGGATCTTTCAGTACACAGTCAAGAAGTCTTTCGAGCAGTGCTCCCAATGCCGGTCCGGCCGGATGTCCTGCCTTTATAAGATCCTTTCCGGAAACTGCCAGGTTTTTCAGAGATGTACACTCACCTCTTTCAAGGATTCCCTGATAAGCTTCCGTCACACCGCTTAACCGTGCCAGCTTCTCCTCCCTCCTGTAAGTACTCTGGGATAAAAGATCTGCCTTCTGCACTTTCAGATACAGCGGAAAAAGCTCTTCTCCGATAAGATTCACAGCTCTCCGCACATCCTCAGCGTCCGGAGTGGGACGAAGATCATGATACCGGATCAGACGACAGGTATTTCGGATCGTTACATTATCAAATTTCAGACGGCGCAGGATCTTCCCCGCCAGCTTCTCGCCTGCAGGACCATGAGTCTTGAAGTGGTCTCTGCCATTCTCATCTGTCTTTTTTACAACCGGCTTGGCAATGTCATGAAGAAGCATGGTGATACGGAGAAGCCGGTCATTCTCGATTTCTGTAAGACTTTTCAGAATGTGCTCTCCCACGGTATAGCAATGATGAGGGGTATTCTGCTCGGTTTCCATACAGGCGTCAAATTCCGGAAGAAATTCCCGGGTAAGACCTGTCTCCCAGGCGGTTCGGAGGTAATCCGGATGATCGGATACCAGAAGCTTTACAAGCTCTGTCTGGATACGCTCTGCACTGACATGCTCCAGGTTCCCCGACATCCGCGCCAGTGCCGCTTTCGTATTCTCCTCCACAGTAAAACCAAGCTGTGCGGAAAAACGCACTGCACGGAGCATCCGAAGAGCATCCTCTGTAAAACGTTCCACCGGATCCCCGACACAACGGATGAGCTTCCTATTGATATCCTCCATTCCGCCAAACAGATCCACCAGTCCATGCCCCGGATGATAAGCCATGGCGTTAATGGTAAAATCTCTTCGTTTCAGATCTTCCTCAAGACTCCTGGTAAAGGTCACGGCATCCGGGTGACGGCCATCATGATATTCTCCGTCCACACGGTAGGTTGTCACCTCAAAGCCCTCTTTGCCCATCATTACAGTTACTGTTCCATGCTGGATCCCCGTATCTACAGTTCTGTGAAAAAGCTCCTTCACCTGTTCCGGAAGTGCGGAGGTAGTGATATCCCAGTCCCCAGGCACCCGGTCCAGGATGGAATCCCGGACACAGCCGCCAACAACATATGCCTCATAGCCGGCTTCATTGAGAATATGCAGGATCTGTTCTGCTTTTTGTGGTATGTTAATCGTCATAATAACTCCTCTTGATGATCGCTGCTGTCCGTTCAAAACACGTTTACATTTCGCTGTATTATCTCCATGTCAGCAGCCGAATAATATTCTGATATGTTTTCCTTGACACTCCCCACAGCTAAAGCAGGGGGATTCTTGCTTCTCCCAC
>NZ_QUJX01000028.1:0-20231 GCF_003480785.1 Ruminococcus sp. AM26-12LB
TTGCCAATGCAGTAGTGGGAGAAGCAAGAATCCCCCTGCTTTAGCTGAGGGGAGTGTCAAGCCATTGTAGAAACTGCCGAATTTCACCGAAAGCCCCGATTCGGTGAAAAATATCATAGCAGGAATATTTTTTGTAATGTATACTATATTTGTTAGGGAATCTAGATATACCACAAAGCAGAAAGGAAAAAAGCGTATGAGAAGAAATTGGAAAAAAGCTTTATGTGGCATTTTGACAGGTTTTATGATTGCAACGGCGGCACCAGCTGCGGTTCCGGAGTTGATCAGTGCGACAGAAGTACAGGCGGCGATAGACGTAGCAACGCCGACTATGTCTTCTATTAAGATCTCCGGCAGGAATAAGATTATTTTCAGCTGGAAACAGGTAAAAGGAGTTGCCGGATACCGGGTATACCGCAAGACCGGAAACAGCGGATGGAAAACAGTAAAAAACATCACAGGAAGCAAAAATGTTACGTTTACCGATACAAAAGTAAGTACCGGAGTAAGCTATACTTACACAGTGAGAGCTTACCGGAAATCCGGAAAAAATACGATCTGGAGTAGCTATAATAAAAAAGGACTGACAGCAATCGCAGGTCTGAATTATCTCACCCTGAATAAGACCAGCCTGACACTGGCACCGAAAAAAACTTATACACTGAAGATCAAAGGCACCAGTCTGAAACCGTCATGGAAGAGCAGCAACACAAATGTTGTCAAGATAACTTCTGCCGGAAAGATCACCGCGGTAAAAACAGGAACAGCGGTTATCACAGCGACTCTTGGCGGCAGAAAATTCACCTGCAAGGTTACTGTAAAGAATCCGACCTCGGCTAATACCAGATTGACGCAGAATTATAGCAAACTGAAAAAATACATCAGTCAGAAAGGTAAATATACTGAAGACGGAAATCAGTTTATAAATGTCAAAGTAGATAAAGAAAGTACTCTGATGATCGGTTATCTGAAGAAAGAAGATAAGATAGATATTGGGATGTTGCTCTCTATGCCTTCAGATGGAATCCTTGCCGGACTGGATATTATCGGAAACTGTGTGAAATCTGATACGGTCAGTGTGAAGTCCGCCCTGTCTACAAATGAAGTCTTTCTGCTGGTGACTTCTTCTACAAAAGCATCTGCTTATAAGGGTCAGAATCTGACTTTCTTGTATACAAACGGAAAAAAAGCGATGACAGATCTGCAGGATTCTTCCAATATTATGATGAAAGCGACAATGAAAGTAGCAAATGATTATCTGAAAAAGAATTTAAATCTGACAATGAAAGATCTGGGATTCACTGCTTATAAATAAAAGTTACTGTTCACTCTGCAAATAAAACCGGCAAATAAAACCAAAATTTATTGTTCTTGACATGAAGCAGAATCGGAATTATACTAAACCATGTAAATAACAGGGGAGCTTGTGATGGCAGGCTGAGAGGAAGTCTTCAACTTCGACCCTTATACCTGATTTGGATAATGCCAACGTAGGAACGTATAAGATGAATTTACGGGAGATACTTTGGTGTATCTCCTTTTTTATTGGATGCGGATGTTTTTATCCGATTGAATACGTAAGATCAGGATTTACAGGGAAGGGATCAAGAGCGAACGCTTTTAACCCCGGTATCGACAATTGAATATTGGGAAATTTGAGAGTGAACTGAGTTCATGAAGGGGTGCACCACCGCGGGTGTATTTCTTTGTGAACTCTTTTTTTATTGACGAATAGCTTTTGAAGTTTCCGGAAAGGAGAGATCATGATCACAGTAAATGGTGAAAGCAGAACATTGGAAAAGCCGGTGACAGTAACAGAATATCTAGAAGCATGTAACTATGTTCCGGTGCAGGTTGTAGTAGAGCTGAATGAAGAAATCATTAAGAGAGATACTTACGATACAACAGTACTGAAAGATGGCGATGTTGTGGAGATTCTGCAGTTTATGGGCGGCGGAAGCTGCTGATGTCGCTATAGAGATAAAATTAGGTAGATATACCACGGCAGTAACTGACAGATAAGTTACTGAAAAAATGCAGATGAAGAATGATCTGGCAGAAGAAGGCGCTGGTTATAAATCGGTGGAAATATTTTCTGCAAACAGACATAAAGAAAGGTGGACATAAAAAATGACAACAGCAAACACAAATGAAGACAAACTGATCCTGGGAGGCCATGAGTTTACTTCCCGTTTTATCCTTGGTTCCGGAAAATTTTCCCTGGAGCTTGTAAAAGCATGTATTGAAAAAGCAGGAACTCAGATCGTAACACTTGCCCTGCGCCGTGCAAATGAGGGTGGACTTGCGAACATTCTGGACTATATTCCGAAGAATGTTACGCTTCTTCCGAATACGTCCGGCGCCAGAAATGCAGAAGAGGCAGTTCGTATCGCAAGACTTTCCCGCGAGCTTGGATGCGGAGATTTTGTAAAGATCGAAGTTATCCATGACTCCAAATATCTTCTTCCGGATAATTACGAGACCATCAAGGCAACAGAGATCCTTGCAAAAGAGGGCTTTGTAGTTATGCCATACATGTATCCGGATCTGAATGCAGCCAGAGATCTGGTGAATGCAGGAGCTGCCTGTGTAATGCCACTTGGCTCTCCAATCGGTTCCAACAAAGGAATCTGTACAAAAGAATTCATCCAGATCCTTATCGACGAGATCGACCTTCCGATCATCGTGGACGCAGGAATCGGCCGCCCGTCACAGGCATGTGAGGCTATGGAAATGGGTGCTGCAGCAGTTATGGCAAATACAGCCATTGCAACTGCAGGAGACGTCCGTGTTATGGCGGAAGCCTTTAAGAAAGCTATTGAGGCAGGAAGAAGTGCATATCTTTCCGGTATGGGAAGAACTCTGGAGAGAGGTGCAAGTGCATCCTCACCGCTGACCGGATTTTTGCATGAGTAAAATAATGACAGTATATTGAAAGACTCGGAAATATACGGTTATTAAGGGGAAATCTGTGTAGCGAAAGCGGATTGCGAATATTCACTTGATGCAGATCAACCAGAGCAGAAAAGAAAACGAATGGCTAAAAACAGATACTGAAATATTACAAATTTGAAAATAATAAAAGTACGAGAGGAGCGACACAACAACAATGGCAGAAACAGTACAGGCCAGTCAGCAGGACGGCCATTTTAATGAAAGTATTGTAAATGAAGAAATTCTGGAAGATATGAAAAAGAACCGTATCGATCACATGAAGTACCTTCCGGATATGGAACAGCTGGAAGAATCTGATGTAATGGATCAGGTTATTTCCGCAATGAACGCATATGATTATGATAAGTACACAGAAGCGGATGTACGGAGAGCGCTTGTTCATGACAACCGTACACCGGAGGATTTTAAAGCACTGCTTTCACCGGCAGCGCTGCCTCTTCTGGAAGAAATCGCACAGGCTGCACGGATCGAAACAAGGAAACATTTTGGAAACAGTATCTGCATGTTTACACCGATCTACATTGCAAACTACTGTGAGAACTACTGTATTTACTGTGGATTTAATTGCCACAACAAGATCCGCCGCGCACAGCTGAATGCAGATGAGATCGAGAAAGAGATGGCAGCCATTGCAGAAACCGGACTCCAGGAGATCTTGATTCTTACCGGAGAGAGCAAAACGAAATCTAATGTGGAATATATCGGAAAGGCTTGTGAGATCGCCCGGAAATATTTCAAGGTAGTCGGTCTTGAGGTGTATCCGATGAATTCTGATGAGTACGCATATCTTCACAAATGCGGCGCAGATTATGTGACAGTTTTCCAGGAGACTTATAATTCTGATAAATACGAAACTCTGCATCTGGCAGGCCACAAGAGGATTTTTCCATACAGGTTAAATACACAGGAGCGTGCGTTAAAAGGCGGCATGCGAGGTGTTGGTTTTGCGGCACTTCTGGGACTGGATGATTTCCGCAAGGATGCTTTTGCAACGGGATATCATGCATATCTTCTGCAGAGAAAATATCCACACGCAGAGATCGCTTTTTCCTGCCCGAGACTTCGTCCGATCATCAACAACGACAGGATCAACCCGAAGGATGTACACGAACCGCAGCTTTTGCAGGTAGTTTGTGCATATCGTCTGTTTATGCCGTTTGCAAGTATTACTGTATCCACCAGAGAGTGTGAGCGTGTCCGTGACAATCTGGTGAATATCGCAGCAACCAAGATCTCTGCAGGTGTCAGCACCGGAATCGGAAGCCATGTGGATGATATTGAGGATAAAGGTGATGATCAGTTTGAGATTTCCGACGGAAGGTCTGTGGACGAAGTCTTCAACGCCCTGAAAGACCACGGACTGCAGCCAGTCATGAACGACTATATTTATCTGTGAAAACACGACAGAAGAGGATAACTTCTGTGGAATATGTGGAAAACCACCCACCCCGGAGAATGTTTCTCCGGGGTGGGTGTGGATAACCATAAAATAAAAACGGATAGAAAATAAAGGAAGAATTTGTCGGAAGAGTAATGATGATTTTTTAGTCCGGGTCTGATAAAATAAATATAACAAGGAGGACGATTAAGAATAATAAAATTCACATAAGATAAAGAGTCAGAGTAAAATTACAAAAGCATTTTCAAGGCACAGCCGATAACGATACTGAACTAAAAAAGAGGTGCCACATGGCAAATACAAAACATGAAGATGCTATTATGAAAATGGGATTTGATTATTTCCGTGATACGATCCTGAAAAGTCTTGGAATTGACTATGAATTTGTGAATCTTGGTCCTACAGAGCTGATAGAACTTACTATTCATTCTTTATATATGGATTTTACATTTCTGACTAAAGAAGGATTTTATATTCATATAGAATTCCAGACAACCGACAAGGGAGAAAATGATTTGCGCAGATTTCTTGCCTATGATGCGGTATATTCACATAAAACAGGAAAAAATGTTATAACCTATGTGATTTATTCAGGTGGAATCAAATCGGTTAAGACAGAATTGAATATGGGACTGTTTACATATCGGATACAACCGATATATCTCAAGGATAGAAATGCAGATGAGGTTTTTGAAAAAATACGACAAAAACAAGAAGACGGAACAGAGCTTACGGAAGAAGATTATGCAAGCCTATCGTTGACACCATTAATGTCTGGGAATATGAAGATTAAGGAAAAAATCAAAGAAGCAGTTATACTATCCAAAAAGAAACGTGGCCTAACAGCAGAAAAAACAATGGCAATGTTATATACTCTGGCAGATAAGTTTTTGGATAGTAAAGATCTGGATGAGATTAAGGAGGTTATATCTATGACAAGACTTGGACAGATGTTGTTGGATGAGGGAATGGAAAAAGGAATGAAAAAAGGAATGGAGCAGGGACTGCTTTTGTCAAAAAAACTTCTGGAAGAGAACCGTACAGAAGACCTTGATAAGGCTATGAAAGATGAAAATTATATGAAAAAGCTGCTGGAAGAATTGAATATCAAATAAAAAATCACCAGAAATACTGTAAATACAAGGCTGATTACGTTTTCTGTAAATATTCTGAAATGGAAATTTTTATACGGAATCATATGTTTATTTACCGATTTCCGGGATTTTTCTGCTGTTTTTTAAGGTAGGAATACCAGGAATTTTGGATAGCATGAAAACGGTTTCCGATTCTATAGTTTTCATAAAGACTTACTCGTGTTTATAATAAGCCAACAACAAAAATAAAGGCAGAAAAACAGGAGGAAAAGTATTATGAAAAGAAAATGGAAATCAGCAACAGCAGCCCTTTTGGCAGCAGTAACCATCGGAAGTCTTACAGGAGCAACCGCTTATGCGGCGGACAGTGTCAGCATTACAAACGTATCCTATGACCCCACCAGAGAGCTCTATGAACAGTATAATAAGATCTTTCAGAAGCATTGGAAAGAAAAGACAGGGCAGGATGTGGACATCACACAATCCCACGGAGGCTCAGGAAAACAGGCACTTGAGGTTGCCAACGGACTGGAAGCAGATGTGGTAACACTGGCACTGGAGTATGATGTGGATGCGATCCAGGATGCAGGACTCATCGATGACGGATGGGTGGACGAATTTCCGGAGGACAGCGCTCCCTATACTTCGACGATTGTATTTCTTGTGAGAAAAGGAAATCCGAAGAACATCAAAGACTGGGACGATCTGGTAAAGAAAGACGTAGGTGTGATCACACCAAACCCGAAAACCTCCGGCGGAGCAAGATGGAACTATCTGGCAGCCTGGGCCTATGCAAAAGATAAATATAACGGAGACGAGGACAAAATTAAAGAATTCATCGGAGATCTTTACAAAAACGTACTTGTCCTGGACACCGGAGCCAGAGGCGCAACGACCTCTTTCGTGGAAAACGGACAGGGTGATGTACTGATCGCCTGGGAAAATGAAGCCTATCTTTCCGTAAAGGATTATCCGGACGATTACGAGATTGTAACACCAAGTATCAGCATCCTTGCACAGCCATCTGTAGCAGTAGTCGATAAAGTCGTAGACAAAAGAGGCACCAGAGATGTGGCAGAGGAATATCTGAATTATCTCTATTCCGATGAAGCACAGCGGATCGCCGGTGATAATTATTACCGTCCGTCAAACCAGGATATTCTGAAGGAATACTCCGATGTGTTTGACCTGGACATCAATCTTGTCACCATTGATGATTTTGGTGGATGGAAAAAGGCACAGGAAACACATTTCTCAGATGGAGGGATTTTTGATCAGATTTACGAAGGATAGACAGCAGAAGATATAGTCGGACACAATAACGCAAAGAAGCTGCAGAACAGTGAAAAAACAGAGTCTGCAGCTTCTTTTATGTAAATATTGTGAATCACAAGGGATCAGGCATGGCTTCCTTCGGTCAGGGAACAGCCGTCCATTATACGGATCCCGTTTATGACATCCAGATAAGTGTCATACATTTCCTTCCATTCATCAGAGACGTCCTTGGAGTACTGGCTGATGGTGGACAGAAGATCGTATTTTTTGCCGTCGACGGTTTCGATACGGCCGAGATAGCCCTGCCATACACTGTCCAGAGGCTGGTCTTCGCCATCGTAATATCTGGCTTCCAGAGTCAGTACAGGAACATCCTCATTGTAATAAGTCAGTTTATATCCACCATTTTCGGTTTCGGTTGTTTCATAATGGCAGAGATATTTCCAACGCTCCGGAGTGAGGACCTGGAAGTAATCCGTCATGGCCATATCCACACGCTCTGCGTAAACGAAATCTATGGATTTGATCAGCTCTGTGGCTTCCTTTTCGGCGGCCTTATCATAGGTGTCTGACGGAGTCAGGACAAAAAGTCCGAATGTATAATCGTCAGTCTGGCATACAAGAGCATCTACATTTTTTTCTTCTTCGTTGACTTCGGTTAAGTATTGATATTTCGTGGCAGGATAAGATTCAAAGGTAAGATCTTTTTTGGTGATGATCTCACCCTTTACCGGATAGTATTCTGCCAGAAAACCCTTCAGGGAAGAATCCGCCAGAGAGGAATTCGGTACTTTTAAAACAAAGGCAGTGCTTTTTCCGCCATTTACGGAACGCTGCTCGAAATAACCTTCTTTTTCGGGCATGGATTCTCTGATCGTATCATCGGCAGGGAATCCAACCCGCATATGAAGCTCGCCGCGCTTTTCCGATTCGGAGGAATCTTCCGTGTTTGTATCGGAAGAGGAATTTGGGTATGAAGAATCGGAATCCTGCGAGGAGGAGTTTCCACTGGTATCGGAGGATTCTTCTGAAGAATCTCCGGAGGAGGAATCAGTTTCAGAATCGGAATATTCCTGAAGATTACCGTAGTCATCAATATAATATTTATCTCTGGAGCCAATATATGTGGTTCCGGTGGCATCTTCCAGCCACACACTGCCGTCCTCATAATAATAATGAGGCTCAAAATAACCGTCCTGTTCGGTCCAGCCGGCATCGTTGCCTTCCATCAGTTCACCGGAATCCGGGTCAGGGGCATAATTACCTTCCCCGATATATTCATCCTCGGAACCATTGCGGTACCAGTAATCTCCGTTTTCATCCTGCCAGATGTACTGACCGTCATCGGTTGGAGGGTCAGAAGCGAGGACCGGGACTGCAGATATGGAAAGAGCGATCGCGCCTGTTAAAAGAACTAAGATTTTTTTATGCATAGGCACCTCCTGATAAATTGCGCAGCAGTTAGCTGCTTACTATTCTTTGATCATAAATTTTTACAAATAAAAAAGATCTGTCTGTTAAGTACATTGTAACAGACAGATCCCGATATCCGGAAATGTGAAGAAAAAGAGACATTTACGGAAAGCTGCGTACAGGTCTGGAAATATGTTATCCGATCGTGAAAAGGCCGGCTTACCGGCAGGTAAAAAGATATCCCTTCCCATAAACCGAGACAATGTCATACTCATCGGTATCTTCGGCACCGATCTTGGTCCGGAGGTTAAAGATATGCCGCCGTACCGTGCTGGTATCTGTTCCTGCACAGCTGCCCCATACCGCTTCGTAGAGCTCTTTTGCAGAAAAAATCTTCTCCTGGTTTTCTGCAAGGAGACGCAGCAGAGAGAATTCGGTCCGGGTAAGGCCTGTGTCGGCATTATTGAGATATGCATGGCCATCCGAAAGATCTAACCGCAGGCTGCCGATGGTGATCTGACGGGAGGACTGAAATTTTTCTTTTATTTTTTCTTCCATTCGTTTCTGGCGTTCCAGAAGCATCTGGATCACGGCCAGAAATTCATCGAAATTATAAGGTTTGGTGAGATAATAGTCGCCTCCCTGCTGAAGTCCTTCTACCCGATCCCGGATATCACTTTTTCCGGTGAGAAAAAGAACCGGATTCATGGTCTTTTCGCGGAAGCGGCGGCAGATATCCAGACCGTTTCCGTCCGGAAGCATAATGTCCAGGATCAGAAGATCCGGCAGCTGTTCTTCAAGCTGATGATAGGCTTCGGCGGCTGTCTGTGCAGTGCGGACATCGTAGCCACGGCGCCGCAGCATCCGGCAGTTGGTATTCAGCACCTGTTCTTCATCCTCGACCATAAGGATAAGTGATTTCTTTTCATTCATTTATGATTCCTCCTCCGGAAGTGAGAAGAACACCTGAGTTCCCTCGCCTTCTTTACTTTTCAGCCATATTTTGCCGCCATGGGCAGTGATGATCTGATGACAGACATAGAGGCCTATGCCGTGCCGCCAGTAATCCTTATCAGCGGAAACATAACCCTTGAGTGCGTTTTTTCGCATTTCTTCTGACATGCCGGTTCCGGTGTCGGAGACGCAGATGGTCTGCCAGCCCGGTTCGCCGGTAAGAGAAATGGTGATGGTTCCGTTTTGGGTGTGACGCTCTGCATTGGAGATCAGATTGGTGACAACCTGGATCAGCCGTTCCGGATCAGCAGAGATTTCCGGGAGTCCGGATTGTGTCGTAAGGACCAGCTGATTGTTCTTTGAGCTTGGATGACTGCAGTAGTCTTTTTTTACAGAATACAAAAGACCGGACAGATCTGATGGGACAAGGGAAAGGGCAAGCCGTCCCTGTTCAATGGAAACCGTATCCATCAGATCCAGCACGATCCGGTCAATCCGCATTACCGACTGTTCAATGGTGCGGAGATTTTCCTGCATAAGAGAGAAATCCAGAGGCTCTTCCTCAAGGAGCTCGGAGGTGTCCCGCGCGTGGAGGGAAATGGAACTCAGAGGATTTTTAATCTCATGGGCAACGGTGGTCAGGAAGGTGGACTTGGCATTATCAAGGGAGCGCAGTCGCAGATTCTGTTCCTCCAGAAGGAGCTGCTGCTGATTATATTCCTTCAGATGAAAATAGAGAACACTGCCGCAGACAATACTTACAGAGACAAACGCCAGAAGGATATCTGCCAGCCGGTCTGCTTCCGTGGCAAAAGGAGTTACAGTGTTCGGGAAATGGTATGCAACCAGACACAGTCCCATATAAAGGAGAATCTCCAGCAGGGAAACGATCAGAGCGCGTCTTTTTTCCAGCATCAGCACGGTAAAAATAATAGCAAACACAAAGAATGCCGGCATGCCGCCACGATAACCGCCGCTGGTAAAAAACATCACCGGAAAAACGATCAGAAAAATCACGACAATGGTGATCAGGTAGCAGCGCTGATATTTTCCACTGTAATAGGAATAAAGAAAAAGCCCTCCGGAGATTGCAACCAGCGCAAAATTGATCAGTACATTTCCCCAGGAACCGGTCCCGAGGCTGAGAAAGGCCATGATCAGGCTGATCACAGTACCTCCCAAGGCGAGGATGTTGAACAGCCGAACGCGGAAATCAAGGATGGGACTGAATAAAGAGTGAAAAATATTTCGGAGCTTTGGGTTTATATTGATAAGGATCACCTCCTGTTCTTAATGTGGGTTTGTTGTATGTCTGCGAGCATCTTTCTTTTGGTGCTGTGATTATCGTAACTGCTATAATTGTATCATGCTGTCGTATAGTTGTGTACACAAAAAAATACATTTAATCCCGTTTTCCTATTGACATACTATGAATAGTAGGTTAATATAAGTGTCAACAAAAGAAAGGGAAGAGGCTATGAACGAATACGGCTTTAATACAGGGCTGCTCCACGGCACCAACGAGAAATATCCACAGGGTGCAACACAGGTTCCAATCTATCAGAGCAGCGCATTCCGACATGACAGCGCGGAAGACCTGGAGAAAATTTTTGACAATAAAAAAATGGGCTTCTCCTATACAAGGATCAACAATCCTACGGTAGAGTCCTTTGAGAAGAGAGTGACCATGCTGGAGGATGGGATCGGCAGTGTGGCCTGTGCTTCCGGAATGGCAGCGCTGACCAATGCGTTTCTGAACATTCTTCAGGCGGGAGACGAGATTGTGGCAGCCTGCGGACTGTATGGCGGAACTGTGGAATTGTTCGATGATCTGAAGCCTTTCGGGATTTCTGTAAAATATGTGAAAGAGAATAAGCCGGAAGCTTTTGAGGCAGAGATCACAGAGAAGACGAGAATTGTTTTTGCGGAGACCATTGGCAACCCCAAGCTGGATGTTACCGATATCCAGGCAGTTGCGGAAGTGGCACATAAGCATGACGTACCGCTGATCGTAGACAACACCGTGGCAACTCCGTATCTGATCCAGCCGCTGAAGCTTGGGGCTGACATCGTGGTTCATTCCTCTTCCAAGTATATTAATGGAAGCAGTGATGCCATCAGCGGCATTCTTGTCTGTGGTAAGGGTCTGAAATGGGACCCTGACCGATATCCGGGACTTGCTCCATACCGGAAATTCGGACCATTTGCATACATCGCCAAACTTCGAAACGGACTTTTCCGGAACACTGGCGCGTGTCTTGCTCCGCAGAATGCTTTTCTTAATAATCTGGGACTGGAAACCCTGGGACTTCGAATGCAGAGACAGTGTGATAATGCACTGGAGCTTGCGAGATTTTTACAGGGACTGGGTGGTGACATTGAAGTAAATTATCCGGGACTGGAAGAAAGCTCTTATCACGAAATTGCAAAAAAGCAGTTTAAGAATGGCTACGGAGCTATTGTAACCGTAAGAACCGGAAGCAAGGAGAAGGCTTTTTCCATTATTAATTCATTGAAGATCCCGCTGATCATCTCCAATGTCGGAGATACGAAGACCCTGGTGATTCATCCGGAATCCACCATCGCGGCACACATCTCCGACGAAGAGAAGTTGCAGTCCGGAGTATTCGAGGATCTGATCCGTATCAGTGTGGGAATTGAAGATATTGAAGATTTAAAAGAAGATTTCAAACAAGCGATAGAAAATAACCGATAAAATCTGGTACACCGAAAACGATGTACCAGGAGCTGCACCAGCAGAGAAATGGAGAGTTCGTTATGGCAAAAGTAGATTACGCTACATTAAAAAAAGGTGGTTTCATGAGACAGAAGCAGAAAAATAATTTTTCCCTTCGTCTTGCCTGTGTAGGCGGTACACTTACCGCAGAAAACCTTAAGAAGATCGCAGAGGTAGCTGAGAAATACGGTGACGGATATGTACATCTTACTTCCAGACAGGGAGTTGAGATCCCGTTCATTAAATTAGATGATATTGATGATGTAAAGGATGATCTTGCAAAAGGCGGATGTAAGCCTGGTGTCTGCGGACCGAGAGTCCGTACAGTTACAGCCTGCCAGGGCAACGCTGTCTGTCCAAGTGGAAATATCAACAGCTATGACATTGCGGTGAAATTAAATGAGAGATATTTCGGAAGAGAGCTTCCTCATAAATTTAAATTCGGTGTTACCGGATGTCAGAACAACTGTCTGAAGGCAGAGGAGAATGATGTAGGGATCAAGGGAGCAGCTGAGGTCAGCTGGAAAGAGGATGCATGTATCCACTGCGGTGTCTGCGAAAAGGCCTGCAGAGAAAACGCCATCTCTTTTGAGGATGACAAGCTGGTGATCGATACAGAGAAATGTAACTACTGTGGCAGATGTGCGAAATCCTGTCCTGTGGATGCATGGGATGTAAACGAAGCATATATCGTTTCCTTTGGAGGAACGTTTGGAAATCACATCAGCAAGGGACAGGAATTCCTTCCGCTGATCACCTCTGAGGAGCAGCTTTTCAGAGTGACCGATGCAGCGATCCGGTTCTTTGAGGATCATGCAAATCCGGGAGAGCGTTTTAAATTTACCATCGATCGGGTAGGCGCTGAAAAACTTCAGGAAGTTTTGAAAGGAGCATACAATGGCTGATATTAAGATTGATGATACAGTAGATATTACTGATGTAGTTTGCCCGGTAACCTTTGTAAAAGCAAAAGTAGCACTTGAGGAGCTGGATGACGGACAGATCCTGGCGATCAAAATGAACGATGGCGAGCCGGTACAGAATGTGCCGAGAAGCGTAAAGGAAGAAGGACATCAGATCCTGAAGCTCGAGGACAATGAAGACGGAACTTATACACTGATCGTAAGAAAAGTTGAAGAATAGGAGAACAGAGAAATGACAATCACAGTTGCAGGAAATAAAAAAGAGTACGAAGACGGACTGAAGCTTACAGAGCTTATTGAGAAAGAGGATATTGAAAGTCCTGAGTATGTAACCGTAACTATCAACGATGAATTCATCAGCAAGGCAGACGTTCCGGAAACAGAGGTAAAGGACGGCGACGTTGTTGAGTTCCTGTACTACATGGGAGGAGGCGCAAGATAATGGCTTTTACAAATGAGCAGCTTGAGAGGTACTCCCGCCATATCATCCTGAAAGAGGTTGGAGTAAAAGGTCAGAAAAAGCTTCTGAATGCCAAGGTTCTGATCATCGGAGCCGGCGGACTTGGATCACCGGCAGCCCTTTACCTTGCAGCTGCAGGTGTGGGAACCATCGGGATCGCGGATGCAGATGAGGTGGATCTTTCCAATCTTCAGCGACAGGTCATCCACACAACTGCAGATGTCGGCAAACTGAAGGTAGAGTCCGCGGCTGAGACCATGAAAGCAATCAACCCGGACGTTACTGTAAATACATATCATACCTTTGTAGATTCCAGCAACATCATGGATCTGATCAAAGATTACGATTTCATTCTGGACGGAACGGACAATTTCCCTGCAAAATTCCTGATCAACGATGCCTGTGTAATGGCTGAGAAACCATTTTCACATGCAGGTATCATCCGTTTTCAGGGACAGCTGATGACTTACGTTCCGGGACAGGGACCATGCTACAGATGTGCATTCCAGAGCCCGCCGCCAAAGGACGCCGTACCGACCTGTAAGCAGGCTGGCGTGATCGGAGCCATGGGCGGCGTGATCGGAAGTCTTCAGGCAATGGAAGCGATCAAGTACATCATCGGACAGGGTGATCTTCTTACAGGAAGACTTCTCACCTACGATGCACTGAAGATGACCTTCCGTACCGTGAAGCTTCCGAAGAATCATCATTGCCCGGTATGCGGCGATGATCCGACGATCACAGAACTGATCGATTATGAGCAGGCTGTGTGTGAATTGAAACACTGAAAATTAAGTATAGAAACCCATTGGAGGCTGTGAAGAAATGCTGAAATTAAAAAAAGAAGATTACAAGAAAATATTAGACCACTGCAGAAAAGGACTTCCCAATGAGTCCTGCGGCCTTCTGGGCGGGACCATTGAGGGCGATGTAAAAACCATCGAGAAGGTGTATCTGCTGACAAATATCGATGAAAGCAACGAACACTTTTCCATGGACCCGAAGGAACAGCTGAGTGCGATCAAAGATATCCGTCAGAACGGGTACCAGATGATCGGAAACTTTCATTCTCATCCGGAGTCTCCGTCAAGGCCTTCCGAAGAAGATAAACGACTTGCATTTGACCCGAACATCGAATATCTGATTCTCTCCCTTATGGATGCAGAAAATCCGGTGTTGAAGGCCTTTGGCGTAGATAAAGAGAAAAATGTAACTGTACATGAGCTTCAGATAACAGAGTGATGAGTATGAAAAACAGATTAAACACAAAGGAAATTACAACAGATGTGCTGATCATAGGCGGCGGTACCGCAGGCTGCTATGCGGCGCTGGTTCTCTCAGAACAGAAAGTCGGCAGGGTACTGATCGCAGAAAAAGCAAATATCAGACGAAGCGGCTGTCTGGCAGCAGGTGTTAATGCCATCAATGCCTACATCGTAAAAGGCCGCAAACCGCAGGACTATGTAGATTATGCCACAAAGGATGCCGCCGGTATCGTAAGGCAGGACCTTCTTCTTACAGCAGCGGAGAATTTCAACGAAGTTACCGCAAAAATGGAGAAGCTTGGGCTTGTGATCCTGAAGGATGAAAATGGTGATTATGTAGCCAGAGGAAACCGTAACATCAAGATCAACGGCGAAAATTTTAAACCCCTTCTTGCTGATGCAGTCCATAAAGCTGAGAACGTAGACGTTCTGAATTATGTAAATATCACAGACCTTCTTGTAAAAGACGGACAGGTTTACGGAGCGGTTGGTTTCTCTATTATGGAAGAAACAGCATACATTATCCGGGCAAAAGCAGTTCTTGCTGCAACAGGCGGAGCGGCCGGACTTTATAAACCAAACAATCCCGGATTTTCCAGACATAAGATGTGGTATCCGCCGTTTAACACAGGTGCCGGATACGCAATGGGAATTCTGGCAGGTGCGGAGATGACGTCCTTTGAGATGCGTTTTATCGCACTTCGCTGCAAGAATACCATTGCTCCTACGGGAACCATCGCACAGGGCGTCGGCGCAAAACAGATCAATGCAGCTGGCGAGATCTATGAGACAAAATACGGACTGACCACAAGCGAGAGAGTTTACGGAACAGTTCGGGAAAATCAGCTTGGCCACGGCCCGTGTTACCTGAAGACTACAGGGATCACGAAGGAACAGGATGAAGATCTTCTGAAGGCTTATCTCAACATGGCACCGAGCCAGACTCTGAAATGGATCGAAAGCGGAAAGAACCCCAGCCAGCAGGATGTGGAGATCCAGGGAACAGAGCCGTATATCGTAGGCGGTCATACAGCCAGCGGCTACTGGGTAAATACAGGCCGTGAAACTACGGTAAAGGGACTCTATGCAGCAGGTGATGTTGCAGGCGGATGCCCGCAGAAATATGTAACAGGAGCTCTTGCAGAAGGAAAGCTTGCAGCATTGGATATGGTGAAACAGTTTGGTGCGGGAACTCTGAAAGAGGCTGATATTCAGACAGAGGCGGCGCTCAAGGTTCAGGAAGAGAAGATCCTTTCCCAGTATGAAAAGTTCCGTAATGAAGATGCTCCGGCATTTTCCATTGAGGAGCTTGAGGAAGCCATGCAGAAAGTCATGGATGAATATGCGGGAGGAATTGCTTCTAATTATCAGTTTAATGAGAAGCAGCTTGCTCTTGCAGATGAAAAAATCCTTCAGCTTCAGGCTCTTGCCGAAAAAACAGCGGCAGCAGGTATGCATGAGCTGATGTTTGCATATGAACTTCGTGAGCGTCTCATTGTGTGCCGTTCACTGATCGCTCATCTGAAAAACCGCAAAGAGACCAGATGGCATTCTTTTAACGAAAATCTGGATCATCCGGAAACAGATGAGAAATTTTATAAATATGTAAATTCGAAACTGGAAAACGGCGAGATCAGGATGATTTTCCGTGACATTGTAAAGGAGGACACATATGAGCATACGAATTGATCAGAAAAAATGTGTTGGCTGCAGAAAATGCAGTGAAGTATGTCCGGGAACCCTGATCGTCATGGAAGACAAAAAAGCCGTGATGAAATATCCGAAAAACTGCTGGGGCTGCGTTTCCTGTGTAAAGGAATGTAAAGCCGGTGCCATCGACTTCTTCCTTGGTGCAGATATCGGTGGTAACGGAAGTATCATGAATGTAAAAAGCGAAGGGGATATCCTTCACTGGATCATTACAAAAACGGACGGTTCTACATCCGTGATCGATGTGGATCGACGGAATTCGAATAAATATTAGACCAGAAGATAAGTGCTGCCGGTTCTGGCGGCCGGAACAGGAGGATGAGATCAGATATGAGTGGATTATCACATTTGGATGAGCTGGAAGCAGAGGCAATTTATATCATCCGTGAAGTTGCAGCAGAGTGCGAGAAGCCGGTAATGCTTTATTCTATAGGGAAAGACAGTTCTGTAATGCTTCATCTTGCAATGAAGGCTTTTTATCCTGAGAAACCGCCATTCCCGTTTCTTCACGTAAATACGACATGGAAATTTAAAGAGATGATCGAGTTCCGTGACAAAACCGCGAAGGATCTGGGGATCGAAATGCTTGAGTACATTAATCAGGATGGTGTGAAGCAGGGAATCAATCCTTTTGACAGCGGCTCCGCATACACAGATATCATGAAAACGCAGGCTCTGAAGCAGGCTCTTAAGAAATATGGTTTTACAGCTGCTTTTGGCGGCGGTCGTCGTGACGAGGAGAAAAGCCGTGCAAAAGAGCGTATTTTCTCCTTCCGTAACGCAGAGCAGGCATGGGATCCGAAGAACCAGCGTCCGGAGATGTGGAAGCTTTATAATACGGAGATCAATAAAGGCGAAAGCATCCGTGTTTTCCCGATTTCCAACTGGACTGAGACTGATATCTGGCAGTACATTAAGAGAGAAAATATCCCGATCGTTCCTCTTTATTTTGCAAAAGAGCGTCCGGTTGTATACAGAGACGGAAATATTATCATGGTGGATGACGACAGGATGCGCCTGAACCCGGGTGAAGAACCACAGATGAAAAAGGTGCGTTTTCGTACTCTCGGATGCTATCCTCTGACAGGTGGTATCGAGTCTGACGCGGAGACACTGGACGAGATCATTGACGAGACTTTAAGCTCTGTGGAATCTGAGAGAACCACACGTGTTATTGATTCCGACGGCGGAGCTGCCAGCATGGAAAAAAGAAAGAGAGAGGGGTACTTCTAGGATGAGCGGATTACTGAAATTTATCACTTGCGGAAGTGTAGATGATGGAAAATCTACACTGATCGGTCATATTCTTTATGATTCCAAGCTTTTATATGCGGATCAGGAAAAAGCCCTTCTTCTGGACAGCAAGGTAGGTTCCAGAGGTGGTGCCATTGATTATTCTCTTCTTCTGGATGGCCTGATGGCAGAACGTGAGCAGGGGATCACCATTGATGTTGCGTATCGTTATTTTACAACCGATAAAAGAAGTTTTATCGTTGCGGATACTCCCGGACATGAGGAGTACACAAGGAACATGGCAGTTGGAGCTTCCTTTGCTCAGCTTTCCATTATTCTTGTGGATGCGAAGCAGGGGGTTCTGGTTCAGACAAGGCGTCATGCACGTATCTGCGCTCTGATGGGTATCCATCATTTTGTATTTGCTGTTAACAAAATGGATCTTGTTGATTACAGTGAGAGTCGTTTTAATGAGATTGTAAAGGATATCAATGAGCTTTCTGAGACTCTGGGGCTTCAGGATGTTGTGATTATTCCTGTCAGTGCTACAGAGGGTGATAACGTAACGAAGAAGTCTCCGAATATGCCCTGGTATACGGGTAAAGCTCTTTTGGAGCATCTTGAGACTGTGGATGTTTCAGAGGTTGAGAATGTCAGCGAATTTTATCTGCCTGTTCAGCGTGTTTCCCGTCCAAACCATGAATTTCGCGGTTTCCAGGGCCAGATCGAGAGTGGCCGGGTTCATGTAGGCGATATCATCACAACGCTCCCAAGCAACGAGACAGCGGCTGTTAAGACGATCCTGGTGGGTAGTGGTGATCGTGAGGAGGCTGTTGCCGGCCAGGCTGTTACGATCCAGCTGGATAAAGAGGTTGATGTAAGCCGTGGATGTGTTCTTACCAATAATAATGAGATTCCTGTTGCAAAGGGATTTGAGGCTACTCTTCTATGGATGGATGATTCCAGGCTTGAAGTGGGCAAGGAGTATCTTGTGAAGCTTGGTACCAAGAAGATCGCAGGTGTGGTTAAGAGTATTGAGTTTAAGACGGATGTAAATACCGGGGAGCATCTGCATGCAGATACGATCGAGAAGAATGAGATCGCTCTTTGCAAAATCGGTCTTTCTGATAAGGTTGTGCTGGATGAGTTTAAGAGGAATAAGACTCTTGGTGAGCTGATCCTGATCGACCGTGTGAGTCATATGACTTCTGCATGTGGTGTTGTGGAATCGGTTGATACTGAGGGGGAGAAGCCTTATTTCCAGAAGGATGATGTGAAGGTTGGCGGTTATGTTTTTGAGGAGTTTTATTTTAACCTTGAGAATGCGCTGCTTTCCAAGGCGGATAAAGAGGTTAAGACTTATTATGTAGGGGATGTGGTGCCTGTTGAGGGTGACAGCTTTGAGTATCCGGGCTATTTTGATATTGTTTCTCTGGAGGATAGCGCGGCTGTTCTGATCCGTGATAAGAGGGTGCAGGATATTATTCCGCTGGATGAGTATGTGTTTATGGGGCTTCCTGTTGTGGATGAGAGAGGTTTTGCCCTGGAGATCCGCAGTAATGATGATTATCAGATGTTTTTGAGGGAGTTTGAGGCTGCTGATAATAAGTCGGAGTTTCATAATAAGTGGTTTAAGTTTGAGACTTACAGGAGGATTGTCTGCACGGATAATTTCTGGATGATCTGATGTTGGGTTACTTATAGTTTCTATAGTTATGTGTGTAAGAGGCTGCATGTGCGGCCTCTTTTCTTTGGGGGTTGCGGGATTTCGTGGTTTGACGGACGCCGAGGAGCTGGCATATGGGCGGGACAGGCTTCGTCGGTGGAAACTACTAAGACTCTGAAAGGTGGCTAAAAGCGTTTTCCAAAAGTCCGAACTCGCTGCGCTCAGACAGCGAACTTTTGAAAAACAACGCCACCTTCCAGAGCCTAAGTAGTTGTCACACCTCCTGCAGAGCGCCCCGCCCATATGCCAGCTCCTCGGCTGTGCACACAGGCCGGTTGCGGAAAGTGAACAGTTCGAGATAGTATTCAATGATGCATGGCAGTAGAGTGTCATACAGAAATTGTTCAGGAGGAATGTTGTATCTAAGAATCAGCTCGGCACAACGTTCCGGAATAATATCGGCTCAGACAGTAATCAGCTTGGCATAAGATTCCATAATAAAAGTCAGTCGCATTATATATCGAAGATGTAGCGCTTGTTCCGTGCCCAAGAGGGTGGGGGGCAGGGAAGCCCTCGGACTTCGGAACTCTGAGATGGACTTCCCCTGCGCTGTCCACACGGACAGCGTGTCGTGCGTAGCCACCTGTCTAAGGGGATAATATGATTGGTCAATCGCGCTAAGATAAAATTAATGTAAAAAAATGAAAAAAAGGTGTTGACAAAACTTATATCTTTCGGATATAATTAACCATGCGTTTCGGATGAAAACACAGAAGAAATGCACTCCAATTTAATAAGAAATTATAAGTTCGGAGTCTGGAGAAGTACTCAAGAGGCCGAAGAGGTGCCCCTGCTAAGGGTATAGGTCGCTAACGCGGCGCGAGGGTTCAAATCCCTCCTTCTCCGTTATTTTTTTGAAAAAAATAAATTTTTCAAAAAAATAAAAAACTTGTTGACAAACGCTTGCGGATGTGATAAAGTAAACAAGCTGTCAGCGAGACAGAGATTCATCAAAAAAAGAGTTTGAAAAAAGTTGAAAAAAGTACTTGACAAACGATTTGAGATGAGATAAAATAAACGAGCTGTCTGAGAGACAGACGCAACAAACCTTGATAACTAAACAGTGAAACACATACGATTCTCGAAA
>NZ_QUJX01000029.1:0-3147 GCF_003480785.1 Ruminococcus sp. AM26-12LB
CGCTGCATATTTCCTACCGGGTCTTTTCCGATCTCCAGCTTATAAGAACATTTCCCTTTGACCGTCAGTTCAAATGCATTGGAGAACATATTGTAGGAAGCAGATAACGTAAACCCATGATATTCCCCGACCTTTCCACCGGTGCTAACGGTTTTTAGTCCTGCACAGGCAGCGATCAATGCCTCGCCTGCTTCTTTCTTATCTTCATAAAGGACATTTCCTACTGTCATGGCAAACGTGTCATTATCCTGTAAATCCACGCTTTTTACTACCTGGGAATCTATCTGCATCCCGGCAATCCGCTCTTTCAATGCACTGATCTGTACCGGGAAATTCTTTGCAATATCGGATTCCAGACGGTAAATCTGACTGGTATGGTTTGCCTTTAAGAGTTTCAGTTTACTCACTTGCACATCCAGATCCATTTTTTCCTTAATGTACGGATTGCCTGTAGCAAGTGCCTTGATCTCTGCATAGGACAGTGCCGTATCATCCACATCTTCACAGGCCCTGACCGGGGATTTACTGGTCATGATCTGACTGATGAACTTCTGCTTATTCTCCAAAATCTGCCACATATACGCATCAAAAGTGTTCTCCGTCACATACCGGAATATCTTTACTTTGTCATTCTGGTTTCCCTGTCTTAAAATACGTCCTTCCTGCTGTTCCAGATCAGACGGCTTCCACGGACAGTCAAGGTGATGCAGAGCAATAAGCCTGTCTTGCACGTTGGTACCAGCACCGAGTTTCGGTGTAGAACCCATGAGGATTCTCACCTGTCCGGCCCGCACCTTTGCAAACAGTTCCGCTTTCTTCGCCTCCGTGTTATATTCATGGATAAAAGCAATCTCTTCTTTCGGGATTCCTCTGGCAACCAGCTTCTCCCTCACATCATCGTAAACATTGAAACTGCCATCCCCTTTTGGTGTGGACAGGTCACAGAAGATCAGCTGGGTTGTCCGGTCTGTCTTTCCCTCATCCCATACCTGAAAAGCATTTTCCACACAGGTATTGACCTTGCTTTTTTCGGCATCCGGGAGAAGTTCATTCAACAGTCTCTGGTCAAGGGCACATTTTCTTCCATCATTCGTGATTTTCAGCATGTTGTCCTCGGTCGGATTTACTAAGCCTGCCCTTACACTTTCGGCACGTTCTGAAAATGCACTGACCATTTCCTGCTGTTCTTCACTTGGTTTCAAGACTTCATTGATAAACTCTGCTTCCGGCACTGGAAGGTTCAGCATATCAGAAGTCTGAATATCTGCAGCTTCCTTAAAAATGGAGATCAGCTCCGGAAGATTAAAAAAACGGGCAAACCGTGTTTTTGCACGATAGCCCGTTCCTTCCGGTGATAATTCGATTGCGGTTACTGTCTCTCCAAAGGTTGCCGCCCAGGAATCAAAATGTCCCATACCCATACGCATGAGTGTGTCATACTGGAGATAACGCATGATAGTGTAAAGCTCCGTCATACTGTTCGATACGGGAGTACCTGTAGCAAAGGTGATCCCTCTGCCGCCGGTCAGTTCATCCATGTACCGGCATTTCATAAACATATCCGAACTTTTCTGTGCATCCGTCTGTGAGATTCCCGCCACATTCCGCATTTTTGTATACAAAAAAAGGTTCTTAAAACTATGGCTCTCATCCACAAACAGCCGGTCTACGCCTAACTGCTCAAAAGTTACTACATCATCCTTTCTGGTCTGGTCATTAAGTTTCTTCATCCTCGCCTGCAGACTCTTCTTTGTTTTTTCCAACTGCTTGATAGTATAATTCTGCCCTGCCTGATGTGCTGCTTCTTCAATGGAGAACGTAATATCTGCAATCTGCTGTTCCAGCATGGCAATCTGACGTTCCCTTGAAAGAGGGATTTTCTCAAACTGTGTATGCCCGATGATCACAGCATCGTAATCCCCTGTCGCAATACGGGAACAGAAACGTTTTCGGTTCGCCGGCTCAAAGTCTTTCTTCGTTGCCACCAGGATATTTGCCCCAGGATAAAGTCGTAAGAAATCACTGCCCCACTGCTCGGTCAGATGGTTTGGCACAACATAAAGATTCTTCTGTGAGAGTCCCAGCCGTTTTGATTCCATACCGGCTGCGATCATCTGGAATGTCTTTCCAGCTCCTACGCAATGAGCCAGTAACGTATTATTTCCATACAGCACATGAGCCACTGCGTTTTTCTGATGCGGCATCAGGGTGATCTCCGGATTCATGCCAACAAACTGAATATGGCTTCCATCATATTCCCGTGGACGGATGCTGTTAAATCGTTCATTATAGATCTTACAGAGATCTTCCCGTCGGTGCAGGTCTTTAAATATCCACTCCTTAAATTCCTCTTTGATCAGTTCCTGCTTCTGCTGTGCCAGCATCGTTTCCTTCCGGTTTAATTCCCGGTGTTCTCCATCGGCATCCTGTACCGTGTCATAAATCTTGGTATCCCGGAGGTTTAAGGCATCTTCCAAAAGGCGGTAGGCATTGGCTCTCTGTGTTCCGTATGTGGAAGTGACAAGAGCATTTCCGTAGCTGTCCACATTCTTTCCCATAACATTCCACTGTCCGGTCACTTCTGCATACTGGACTTTGACCTTGCTCCCTACATAATATCTTGGTGTATGGAATGTCTCTGCCATAAACCGTGTAATGTAATCCTCGGAGATCCAGGTTGCCCCAAGTCTTGCCTCAATCTCTGATGCATCCAGATCTTTTGGCTGTACCTGCTCCAAATACTGCACGTTCACCTGATATTCCGGGTGATCCTCTGCAAACTGTTTGGCGATCTGCAGTTTCTCCCTCACATTTCCAGAAAGATATTCGTCCGATGGCTCCCATTTTTCACTGATCGGGTTCTTAAAGATTATCCCTGCCAGTTCTTCGGTAAGCTCCTCTTCTGTTTTCCCGGAAAGCTGTGCCATATAAGAAAGGTCAACGCCTGCCCTCTCACCGATAGAAACCGCAAGTGCCTCACTGGCAGTATCTACAGAAGTTACCGTTTCTGCCCTGCGGATTGTCCTTTTGGTAAAAATATCCGCTTTTCGTTTCAGTTCTCCCTTATCATCCAGAAATTCCAGAGAAGTCAAAAGACAATAGCTGCTGTCCTGACTAAATGCCCGCTTATTGGCATTGCTGCTGAGA
>NZ_QUJX01000029.1:3157-18171 GCF_003480785.1 Ruminococcus sp. AM26-12LB
ACTAAATGCCCGCTTATTGGCATTGCTGCTGAGAAGACCATATTTTGCTGTAAAGGTATCGTATTCTTCATTGAGTTTTCCCTGCAGCTTTGTGATCTGTTCATCGCTTCCCTCTTCCATCTGGCACTGGATCAGTTCATTCGTAACATCACGGATCTTCACCATCCCTTTGACACGTTCCGCTGTCATTGCCGGAAGTTTCATCCGATTCATCACAGAATTTTCCCGGTAATAGACTTCATCATTCACTACGGTATAACTGAAATTCTTTACATCTGGGTCTGCCGGGATAGAGACAACATCCTCCTCCAACTCTGTATCCGAAAGTTCCAGTTCCGTGATCGTACCATGGATATTCTGGACGGCTTCTTTTAATTGTTCTTCTAAGGTAATTCCTTCTTTTGGTTTTACGGTCACTTCCTGCTTTCCATACTGGGTACTTTCTGTAGTAAACTCACCAAGCACCATTTCCGGATGCTCTGCAAAATAAGCATTGACTGAATAGCCTTCCGGTGTTTCCTTTAAATTTAACCATTCCGGTTCCTCAATGGATGCCCTGTCCCTTTTCTGGAAAAACAGAATATCAGAAACAACGCTGGTATTGGCATTTCTCTGGAACGCATTATTCGGTAATCGGATGGCTCCAAGCAGTTCTGCCCGGTTTGCGATATACTGTCTCACTGCCGGATTCTGCTTATCCATCGTTCCACTGGAAGTTACCACAGCCACTACACCGCCGGGACGGATCAGATCAAGGGATTTTGCAATAAAATAATCGTGGATCATAAAATGATGCCGGTCATATCTGCGGTCACTGACCTGATACGATCCAAACGGAACATTGCCTATCACACAGTCGAAAAAGCTGTCTGGATAACTGGTTTCCTCAAATCCCTGCACGGCAATCTTATTTTTCTGGTAAAGCTGTTTTGCGATCTTGCCCGAAACCGGGTCGAGTTCCACACCGTACATCTTTGCCTTGTTCATACTCTCCGGGATCAGTCCCATAAAGTTACCAACACCACAGGACGGTTCCAGAATATTTCCCTGTTTCAGTCCCATATTTTCCAGTGCTTCATACATGCTTCGGATCACAGTCGGTGATGTATAAAAAGCATTTAAGGTCGATGCTCTTGCTGCACTGTATTCTTCCGGTGATAAGGTATTCTTTAACTCCAGATACTCATTTGTCCAACTACTGTTTTTCTCTTCAAATGCCTGCGGGATGCCACCCCAGCCAACATAACGGGATAAAATTTCCTGTTCTTCGGGTGTTGCCAGACGTTCTTCCTGCTCCAGAGTCTGCAATAAATGGATGGCTTCCATATTTGCTTTATACTTTGCTTTCGGACCACCTGCTCCAAGGTCATTATCCTGAATCCGAAAGTTATGCGGTTCTGTTACAATCTCTTCTACTTCCGGTTTTAAATATGGTTGAAATTCTCCCTCATATCCAAACAGTTCATTTTCTCCCGGAATATAATTGCGTCCGGTTTCCAGACACCGGAACACATCGGCAGTTGGTGCATTGCTGACTGCATAAAAATCATCATAAGAATACTTTGGGAAATCTTCTGTATGGTAGGTCGATAAATGCAGTTCTGTATTGGAACGGGTCTGTGCAACCAGATCTTTTCCTTCTATTCCTTCCGGCAATACCCCTACTGCTTCAAAATGATACCCCTGATACTCAAAAACACCTTCATCCCAGGACTCCGCCAGTTCTTCTGCTGTTTTAACCGTTATCTCTTCTTCTGATTCCTTTTGTTCCTGTCCCTCAGAAGTTTCTGTTATTTCCTGTTCCTGATTTTCCGGAATATCTTCTTTGGCAGTAACCTCTTCCTCTTCTATTTCCTCCACATCTGACATATCTACTACGGTCGGTTCTGTCACTGCCTTCGTATCCAAGAAATCAAACATGGTCATCTGGTGCCCGGATGGTTCCGCAAAAGACGGTTCTGCTTCCGGTGTCGGGAATATCGTATAGGTTCCTTCTGCATACTGGTGGAGTTCTGAAAGAAGTTCTGTTTTCTGCTGATAGTTTGTCCCATACGCTTCAAAATCCAATGGAAGAGCTGCCAATGCTGCATCCATCTTCTGTAACAGTTCTTCTGTCTGCTCTGGATTCTCTAATACTGCCACCATTTCTTTTCCTGGTTTTTCCCAGAAGAAATCATCCGTAAATGGTCTGTCTATCTCTTCCGGAAGACGGTCATAAAAGCGGAGTACCTTGTTCGCCATCTGTTCCTGTTCATATTCCGGCATACGAGCATAATCTTCTGCCTGCAGGAACTGGTCATTCTTTATCAGATAAGCTACTCTATTTGCAACTTTATTCCAAGATAATAAAACTGACGTATATGGATTTCCATAAGCACCTCTTGCAAGAAACAATCCTTTTCCATCATAATTTGCGTGTGAATCATCCGCACCAGACAGTGCATGACTGCTTCCACCGATCCCATACTGTTCCTTGATAAAACCTGTCCTCGATCTTTCATCTTCATGCAGCAGATAAAAGGAATACGTCCTAAGCCTGCCCTGCGAATACGCTCCACCTCCTGCAAGATAAGCATCAATCTCATCCTGCGTAATGAACATCGGATGGTCTTTCCATGCAAACCCGTCTCTTGCCTGATAAGGGATGACCTCATCCGCAAACTTCTGAAACTGCTTTGAGATATTTATAGGATCATAATGATGGAAACGCATAATGGAATGATTTTCTTCATAGGCTTCTGCCAGTGCATCCAGTCTTTCATTCAGTTCCGAAAGCCACTGTGGATCTTCCAGCTTTTCTTCCAGATAATCCGTGATCTCCGGATAGATACTGTGAAGATGTGGTAAATCCTCCTCATCAAAAACAATCTCGGCTACCCCTTCTGCCATATCCCCTTTCATATAGGCAAGAGCCTGTGCATGTTCTTTTACTGCATTGTTTCTTGCTGCATCCAATACAGACTGCGGTGCATATTCACCCTGGTCTAAAAGCTGATGGATACGTCTGCTGACATCTTTCCAGGATAAAAAGGCTTTATCCAGAATCTGGTCTGCCACCGTATGCCCGACTGCGATCTGCATCCCAGTTTCATCAAACCAGACGGAATACTCCCTTCCATCCATCTGAAAACCTTTGCCGCCTTTTCCATACTCACGCTTTACAAACTCCGTGTATTCTCCCGGTGACTGTTCACTCATAAAGTTATAGATGATACGCAGCTGGCTTCCTGTCCGGTTTCCTCCCGTCCGTAAAATATCATCCACAACACTTTCCGGAATAGGAATCTCCCCGGCATATAAAGCAGCTACTCTTTCACCAATCTGCCTTTTCTGTTCATTTGCTGTAGGATATTCGGGCAAAGATAAAGCAGAGGCAATTTCTTCCTCTGCTTTGCTCAGTCCATCTTCTCTTGTATCTTCAACTAGCTGTATACCAATTCCGTCAAGATGCTCTCTTCCGCTGTTGCCATCAGTGCGTTCATATGTGCTGTCCAGGCCATCGGGTCTGCTTCCTTGTCCGGTGCCGGATGGTTCTTCAGCAGTTTCTCCATCTGGCTGTCCATCCTCTCCTGTGCTGCCTTCTCGATCTCTGCCAGATGGCTGTTCAGCTTTCCTGTCAGGAACAGGCTCTGATACAGGCTGTTCTTGTGTTCCTTCAGGAATGTCCTCCGAAGCATCCCGTATTTCCCTATTGTCACTTCTTCCTCCTCTACGGTCAGGTTCGGAAACAGGTAATCCCCCTTGCGATGATATGTCAGTTCCATAGTCGGTTCCTCCTTCATTCTCGATATTTTCTTCTTTGTTGTTTTCTACGCCCTTATTTTTATTTTCACGCATTAACGTGTTAAAGTTATTATAATTCCTTTCATTGGAAATTTCAACCTCTTTTCTGGCTTCTTCCAGAGAAATTTTATGTACCGTCCTTCCAATGTCAATCAGAACACTCTCACTGATCTGGCTTGCTGCATTTCCAAGAAAGGTCAGTACAGACAGCCGGTTATAATCTGTGATATGCATGAAGTCCTCTTCTTCCAGAAGTTCCATCGGTTCAAGCCCGCATCGTCTGGAAAGCATGTAATATACACTGTCCGTTGCAAGCTGGCGGAAATCACTGCGGATCGTAACTTCATCCAGATCTTCCAGATACGTTCCTTCCGCTGCATATTCCAAGCCGTCCAGATATTCTTCCAGACTGTCTGCGACCATTTCCCTTGCAACCGCCATCAACGCATCCGATAAAGTCCCTGTATCTTTTTCTTCCAGACCATACGCTTCTGCTAAATGGTTAAGGATCTCTTCCTGCTGATGTTCCTGCATCTGCCACAGGTAAGGGCTTCTTCCGCCTGCCACCATGTGCGTATCTGAAATATCAAACACATACCGGAGTCTGGTATTATGACCATTCTCGTCAAGCAGGGCGATTCCCCTAGCTCCCCGGTTTACCCAGCGGAACATCTTCTCATTCCACAGTTCCAGGGACGCACAGGCGGTTGCCTGTGGATGCTGTGCGTGGATCAGTAACTGGTCTGTAAAAGGATACCGGTATAGTCTCGCTGCGGTATCCATATAACCCATCCAGTCCCTTGGCGAACTGCTCACCAATGTCGCATGTTCCTGTGCCAGTTCCCGGATGTCCTGTAATTTCGACATACTGCCTACCTCCTTGTCTTATTTCTTTTTCTTCTTTGGAAATTCCAGATGGAACCTTGGCTTTCCGTCCTCCAGTGTCAGTAAAAGATCTGCGTCAAACTTTATATCTTTTTTTCTGGAATACAGCCCTTTTACATGGGTGCAGGCTTTATCAAGAAGCTCCACTGCCATCTTTTTATCCAGTGTTTTCTCCATGCTTCCTAAGAAACGGTTTTCTTTCCAAAGGGCAAAATCACACTGCCTGTTGGAGCAGTAAAAATTCTGCTTTCCTTCGTAGACATCAGAGCCGCAGACCGGACACTTACCGATCACTTCCCTTGCTTTCTGGAACCTTCTCCTTTCCGTTTCCGGTATTTCCCTGCACACAGAAAGAATCTTACCGACTAAAGAAGTGATCTCACCCATAAACTGTGTATCGGTGATCTGCCCTTTTTCCATCATTAAAAGCTGATTTTCCCATTCGGCAGTCATTGCGGCAGATTTCAGATAAGCCGGCATGACATTCACCAGTTCCCTGCCCTCTGTGCTTGGCAAGATCTGCTTTCCTTTTCTGACTGCATAGCCGGAAGAAACCAGTTTTTCAATGATACCTGCCCTGGTTGCCGGAGTCCCCAGTCCTTTCTTCTCTGTCTCCGAATCAAAGTCTTTATTCCCTGCGGTTTCCATAGCGGCAAGGAGGGTATCTTCATTGAATGGTTTTGGCGGGGAAGTAAAATGCACTGTCTTTTCTGCCTTTACCGGAGAAAGCGTCATTCCTTCTTCATATCCATATGGGATGGAAGTTTCTTTTTCCGTTTCTTCTTCCGGCTTGGCTTTCACGCACTGGTTCTTAAAGGCATTCCCCGCCGCTTTAAATCCCATCTGCACCGGCACTTTTCCTCTGGCGGTAAAATCATGTCCCTGACATTTGACCATAATATCCGTCTGCTCATACTGATACTCTTCCCCTGTTGCCTGCACCAGCTGCTGGCAGACCAGCATCATCAGGTTCTTTTTGTCCGCTGTCAGATCAGAGATTCCTTTTTCTACGGCTTCTTTTGTTGGAAGAATCGCATGATGGTCGGATACTTTTGCATTGTTAATCACTCTGGTGATGTTATGTCCCAGCTGTCCATAATCCAAGAACGGAAGTAAGACTGGCATTTTCCCTACCAGTTCCTCTACGGTATCCCCCATATCCTCCGTCACGAACTGGCTGTCCGTTCTTGGATAAGTGACCAGCTTTTCTTCATATAATTCCTGCAGCATATCCAGTGTTTTCTTTGCCGTATAGCCAAAGTAACGGTTTGCTTCCCTTTGCAGACTGGTCAGATCATAAAGTTTGGGAGGAAACGCTTTCTTTTGTTCCCTCTTTATCTGTGTAATCACTGCTTCCGAATCCATACATAAGGAAGCAAGGAGATCGGCTGCTTCCTCATTTGCAATATTTTCAGAAACTACCGTAAGCCTTCCGTCTGTCAGTGCTACTTTATAAAAGGCTTCTTTCTGAAAATGCTCAATCTTATCCTGACGTTCCGCAAGCATGGCAAGCGTTGGCGTCTGCACCCTGCCCACAACCAGACGTTTAAAATAACAGGTCGTATATGCCCTAGTTCCGTTCATTCCGATCAGCCAGTCTGCCTGTGCCCTGCATACCGCAGCCATGCAGATATTCCGGTATTCCTCTGCTCCTTTCATTGTCTGAAAACCTATCCGGATTGCCGTATCTTCCATGGAACTGATCCATAAACGCTTCACCGGTTTCCTGCATCCGGCAAGGTCATACACTCTCTGGAAGATCAGTTCCCCTTCCCTTCCTGCATCACAGCCATTTACCAGATAGTCCACATCTGCCCGGTTCATCAGGCTTTTTAACACATCAAACTGTTTCTTTTTATCTCTGGAAACTTTCAACTTCCAGACCTGCGGGAGAATCGGAAGGTCATCAAACTGCCATTTCTCATATTTCGGGTCATATTCCTCCGGCTGTGCATACTCTGCCAGATGCCCAAGGCACCAGCTGACAATACAGCTCTCCCCTTCTAAATATCCGTCCTCTTTTTTATAAGCTGACAGATTTTTGGCATAACTCTGTGCCACACTTGGTTTCTCTGCGATCACTAAAAATTTTGACATACGCTTTTTTTGTCCTTTCTGAAAAAAGGGCAGCCAAACTGCTCTGGCTGCCCCTGTCCTTATTTTGGTTGCTTCTTTGGAGATGGAAGTTTATTCTTCTTCCTCATCCTCTTCTTCATTTACATACGGTCCGTCAGAGAACTCCAGCTGTTCGCTTACATAGTCATCCTCTTTGCCACGTCCATGCTTTTTATAAACGGCGATACCTGCCACTCCAAGAATCGCTGCAAGTACGATTGCTCCAAGTCCTTTTACATTCATTCCTGTCTTTTCTTCTTTCTTCACTTCGGTTTCCTCCTCTGCTACCGGGGTAGTTTCCGGTGTGGTTTCCGGGATCACTACGGTTGATTCTTCGGTTTCTTTGCTCTTTTCTGTCTCATCCAGAAATTCTGCCAGGTCATTCTCATCGACCAGGGACATCATATATACATTTTCTGTATTGCTGGAACGGTCAATGACCATGTAAAATGTATTTCCCTTCTTGGTCTGGATGGTAAGGAACTGTTTCGTATCATCATTTTCCTTATCATCCACCAGCTGGGCATTTCCCGGAGTAGAAAAAGCAGAATTATCTCCTTCCCCGGTGACCCTTCCGGTATCCTCTTTCTTCTCCGTATCTTCTGTTGATTCTGTTGCCGTTTCTTCTACTACCTGTGTCGTTGTCTCCTCTGCCGGTGGGTTTGCATTTGCATAAACCGTAGCAATGGATGTCCCGGAGATCATGGTGACTGCCATGGCAATCATAAGCAGTTTCTTTACCACTTTATTCCTCATCGTCTAAAACCTCTCTTTCTGTCATCTGACCAACAGGTGGTCTGTGAACTTCTGTGTTGTTTTCCTTTTTCTGCGGAGCTTTTGCATCCTCCACCGTGATACCACCGTCCTCATCCATCTGGATCGTAACGGTTCCTTTCTGAATCCCGTCAAGCAGGACAAGCAGGCTGCGGCTGTCCAGCTTCATGGAACGGAACGACTTAACGATCTCTATATCTTCCATCTGCTGTCTCAATGTATTCTGCCGCTTCAGGTGTTCCTGTAATTCAGCAATCTTATCCTCCGTTTTCTGAATATCATTCAGAAGTTTTTTTAATTTCATGTTCATCTGCCCTGTCACCTCCTTTAATGCAGACGACCAAACGCCATAAAATGTTCCTGCCAGTAAGCACTTGCAATGCTGGTATACTGGACAGGCTTGCCACAGTGGATCATCATGTTATTGCCGACATAGATTCCCACATGGCTTGCTCCCGGTGTGTCATAGGTTCCCTGGAAGAAGATCAGATCTCCCGGTTTTGCCTCCGATGGAGATACCTGCGAACAGTGTGACCGCAGCTCATCTGCAGTACATCTTCCGACATTCCATCCATTTCCACAGTTATTGATAACCCAGCTCACAAAACCGGAACAGTCAAAACCACTTGGGGAATAACCGCCCCATACATATGGAACACCCAGATATTTTTCTGCTTCCTGTATCATTTTTGCAAACTGTGGATCAGATAAAGCATCTGCCGGTATGTCATAACCAAATCCACTGCTTCCGGTGGGTATGCTGTTTAGATCAAACAGATAATCACGGTTGCCGTAATATTTGTTATACGCATCGTAGCGTTCCTGTTCTTCCTCTGTCATACGGCTCCTTAACACGGCATCCAGGCTGTGGTTTGTCATCGTCACATCCAGACGGTTCACCTCTTTTGTAGTCGTGACCTGCACTTCCTGGTTTCCATTGCTGTCTGCTATGTAGGCTTCCCATGTCTGGTGTCCATGTGCGGATGCCGCCGCATGATTGTCATAGTAAACATCGAACTGTACCCCATATCTTGCGAACGCTCCGGTATCTTCTACTACATATTCCACACCGTTCATGACGACATGGGTCCCGATCGGCACAAATGGATTCGCCGCATCCACGGCAATCGTATGGTTTGCTGTCGGCATTGCCCCACTGGCTGTCGGTCCGCCACTCCACTGGCCACAGCAGATTGGGCAGTTACAGTACCCACTTGTCACAACCAGTCCCAAGGACTCCCCTACCCGGACAGTCTTGGTTTCTGTAACTGTTTCTCTGGTAGAGTCTGTGGTGATTCCATACTGCTGTCGGAAGATCTCCTTAATCTCATCTGCCACTTCATCGTAAGTGAAGCCGCCGTATTTTACCGTAAGATAAGAGATCAACTGATATGGGTTATGACCAATCTCATCAATCTGATACCGGTATTCATCATAATCCGGATGGGTGGATTCCATCTGGTTGACCTGTGTGTTCAGTGCTTCTTCCAAAGCCCGGTACGCATTTTCAGCAGCATAAATATCCTCATCCGTACTGGAATAACTGGTCGAGATGATAGCAGAGGACGCTCCCTGCAGTGATGCCGTACAGCTGGTAAAACTGGCTGCGATCAGCAAAAAGATCAGGGCAAAAATGGCTACCGTAGCAAAAATCCCACGGTTCTGTGCTGCCACCATCTTGACTGCATCTTTCGCTTTTTCCGTAAACTTCTGTGCGGAAGTGATCGCCGCATCCTTTACTTTTTTACTCTGTCTGGCTGCCTGATACTGCTTCTGGTAACGCTTCTTCTGAAAGAGTTTCTGCAGAGCAGATTTCTTTTTCTGCTCGGCTTCTTTTTTCACTGCATTTTTTGCTTTATTTTCATAGACAGTTTCAAACATCAGCCTGCTCTTTTCTGCTTCATCCAGTACACTTTCTTTTAATCTCCGGGATTCTTCCCTCCTTCCTTTTAAGCGTTGCCTCATGTAAATGGATTTCCTTGCAAGGCTTTCCCCGGCAAGCTCTGCCCGATGTGCCCCTTCTACTGCCGCATTCTCGTCCTCTTCTTCGTGAGTTTTCCAATGGGCTGCAGTGACTGCCGCATCTTTGACTGCGGATGCCGGATTCCGGATACCAATGCCAGCACCATGTACCATACCGTCACCTTCATCCCCGAAAGACAGGCGGGAAACTTTTTTCCGCTGCTCTTTCAGCACCCGTTCCCTTTTGGACTTGCCTTTAATCTCCTCCTGGAACTCGTCCAGGGAATCTTCCATCACTTCGGAAGTTGCCCGGTAACGGGCAGATTCTCTTTTGGCTGCTTTTTCCTCTCTGGAAGCCTCCTTTTCCTTCCTTCTTTCCTTTGCAGCATAATCCCTGACCATCTTTTTCTTCCGAAGGTCCCGGCTGTCCGCAACTGTCTCCAGATACGCCCGTTCTCCTCTTGGCTGTCCACGGATACTCTCTGTGCGAAATGCAGATTTGGGATTTTCTCCATTTTCAACAGAAACATCTACATCTGTATCTACATCTTCATCCATATCTGGTTTTATATCCTGGTCGGATACATAATCTCTACTATATCTTGGTTTTCTGGAACTCTGCTCCGGCTGTTCCATCTCCCGTTCTTCTTTCAGCCGTTCATGTCTGCGTTTACTAAAATCCAGTTCCTCTTTCTTCTCACTGCGGGAAATCTCGGTATCCGTATCCCGCCCGGTGATCCTTTTTTCTTCCTTGTTCCGGAGGTTTTCTTCCCGCAGTCCATCCCGGCTCATCTTCTGGACGGTTTTATCTCTCGCCTTATACTCATGCTCCTGCAACTTTGACCATCCCCTTTACTGCTTTGTCCCGGTTATTCTGTCTTATCCTGATAGTCCTCCCATTTCTCCAACACTTCATCTGCCATCCCTGCAATGGAATCCGTCAGCTTGTCTGTCATTCGCTCACTTAAAGTTCCCCTTACAGCCAGACAAGATGTAATTCCCATGAAATCAATCAGTTCCGCCAGATAGATAAGGTCATCCATCATTTCATCAGCCGTCACTTTTTCCTTTGTGTCCTTTTCCATTCTCAAAATCTCCTTTTCATTGTCTGCACAGATTCTTTCTGCAAATATGCAGCAAGGTTCGCCGCTGCATCTCTCCATGTTTCTGTAATCTTCCATCTTGTAATCCTCCATGATTTCCAGGCAGAAAAATTGCCGGAAGTATTCCTCCGGCTCATCCTCTACTCTGTTTTATTTTGTTTCGTTTATTTCTTTAATCGTCCCGTTCTCCGATACCAAGTTTCTTACGCTTTTCCACCTCATCCGGCTTAGAAGTCATCAGGGCATACAGCATCAGGGAATTATCAAACTTATCCTTGAACGGGATAATGGTGCTGCCATAAAAGACCAGTCCCTCACCTTCCCCGCTGTTCGTTACATAAGAAAGCTGGTGAGGGGAAATGTTGAGCTGTTTTGCAAGGATCTGTCTGTCACCAGATGCCTGGTTGAGCATCAGGATAAAGTCCGAGTTTTCAAAGATGTTCTCAATCTCCCGGCTGGCTAACAGGTCTTTTACGTTCTGTGTGATACCCGTAGGGATACCACCCCATTTACGGAAACGCTTCCAGATCTCCACACTGTATGCTGCCGTCTGCTCCTCTTTTAAGAGCAGATGGAACTCATCAATGTAATATCTGGTACTCTTATTCGCAGAACGGTTGACCGTTACCCTGTTCCACACCTGGTCCTGCACGATCAGCATACCCAGTTTTTTCAGCTGTTTTCCCAGATCCTTAATGTCAAAACATACGATACGGTTACTCAGTTCCACGTTGGTTCTATGGTTAAACACTTTTAAGGAACCATTGACGTAAATCTCCAGTGCCGTTGCCAGACGCTGTGCTTCCTGCTCTTTCTGATTACGGAGAAGATTATATAAATCCTCTAAAATCGGCATTTTTTCCGGTACCGGGTCAGAAAGGAAATCCTGATAGACCAGCCTTACGCATCGGTCAATGACGGTCTTTTCAACCGGCTCCAGTCCGTTCTTTCCGCCTACTACCAGCTCACAAAGAGACAGGATGAAGTCCGATTTTAAGGAAAGCGGGTCATCATCGTCAGCGTAATCCAGGTTAATATCCATCGGATTGATATAATCGTGGCTGGTCGGGGAAATACGGATCACCTGTCCATGAAATGCCCGGACTAACGGATAATACTCCCCCTCCGGGTCACAGACGATAATGTCATCTTTCGTCACGATAAATGCATTTGCAATCTCTCGTTTTGCCGCAAACGACTTACCGGAACCCGGTGTACCAAGAATCAGTCCGTTCGGGTTCTTCAGTTTCTTCCTGTCTGCCATGATAAGGTTATTGGACAGGGCATTTAATCCATAATAAATAGATTCCCCAGCCATAAATAATTCCTGTGTGGTAAACGGGACAAAAATTGCCGTGGATGTCGTTGTCAGTGCCCGTTTGATCGGTACAAAATTCACCGCAAGCGGCAGGCAGCTCATCAGTCCCGGCTCCTGCTGGTAATCCAGCCGTTTCAATGCACAGTTATATTTCTGTGCGATACCGGCAGTCTGGAACACCACATTTTCCAGTTCCTGTTTGGTCGGTGCAGTATTTAAGAACAATGCTGTTACAAGGAACATTCGCTCATTTCTGGACTGTAGATCTTCCAGAAGCCTTTTTGCTTCCCCACCGTATGTATTTAAGTCCGAAGGGATAATGTCCATGTCATAGCCTGCCCGGACTGCTTTTTTCTGTTCCTCGATCTTCATACGGTTAATATCCGTCACCTTGCTTTTTACCAGCTTGATTGCCTTCATCTGGTCGATGGACTGGATATGGAAATTCACCATCAGGTTGCTGTCCATCTCCAAAAACTCTGCCAGCATCTTGTCGGTAAGTTCCGGTGCAAGGATCTGTAAATAGGAAACAGTTCCCATCGTGCCGCCCATCTCAAAATCTTTTCCATTCTTAAATACAAAACTGGTCGGTGCGACATAATCCTTGGTACTAAGCCCTGTCCGAAGTACATCGTCATAAGAGAAATGGAACGGAACTTTGCTGTCCTGGTTAAAGGTTTCATACATGATCTGTAACCGTTCCTCTCCGTTCAGCGGATAGGCAGATACCCCAAGGATCTTAAAGTTATTCAGAATATCCGACTCGATACGTTCCAGTTTTGGCCGTGCTTCCCGGATATTCTCCGCTTCAATCCCAAATGTGATATATTTGGTACGCATCAGCCCGTTATTTCCTTTTGCCAGCTGGTTATTGAGCATCTGGGCAAACTCCATACGTAGGTCATCAAATTCATCCTCCTGCGGATTGATATGGATGACCTTCTCATACTCTGCCATGTTGCTGTGCTGGTTGATAAAAGACAGCTGAAAATGAATTGTGCTGTCAAAGTAATTCAGGAAATCACACCAGTTTTCAAAGATGGCGTTCTTATCTTCATTCTGTGCCAGCTGATAGTTGATGTCATAAAAACGGATCGTCTTGGAATAAAACTTGTCCTGCACCCGGCAGATACCGTCCCTTCCCATCTCATGGTATGGAATCGACTGCTGTGCAGTGATCCTCTTATCTCTGGCACTATCCGGTGTTTTCTTTCCTGTCCCACTGCCTTTCGTTCCGGAAACCACTTTTCCTGCCGGACGCTGCCCCGACGGTGCTGCGACAGATCTGCTCTTTTTCTTTTTTGCGTTTTTCTTTGCGTCACGCACTGCCTGCTTTTCTGCTCTGGCTGCCAGCTTTGCTTCCCTTTTTGCATTTTTCTTATCCGCTTTTTCATGTTCCTTATGCAGTTTTTCTTCATATTTCTGTGCCCTTTTGAGGGCTTTCTTTTCCCTGCGTGTCAGTTTCCGATTCGGTCTGCGGACACCTCTTTGCCGTTCCAGTGCTTCATACCCTGTCACCATAGGCTCATCATGCAGTCTGCCGCTTACTGGTTTTCTTTTCATTGCGGGGTCTGGAAGTTCTTCTTCTCCATCCTCCTCATCCAGCCAGTAATCATCCGGATATAATTCGTCTAAGCTCTGTGGCGGCTGTCTATCGTTTTTTCTTTTTAACACCCTTCGTTCCCCCTTTCTTCTTTTTGACCACGGTATACTTTTTCTCGTACATATTTTCCATCTGGTACTTGCGTACCGGAGGACGGATAAATTTTACGGTGATCATATTTTTTAAGACCTTTTCTAACGGGAGTCCATCCTTCTCATACATGGCAAACAAAAATGCCGGAAGCATCAGAAGGCACATCCCGGTCGCTGCGTTACTGGAACCAATAATTCCCCTGCTTAAGAAATAAAACGGAAGCCCTACCGCCGCCGCAATCCCAAAGCAGATCAGCTGCCGTTTCGTCAGATTGAAAATGATCTTATTCTTGACCTTGGTTAAGTCTTTAGGCACAGATACAAATGCCATTGCCAGTTCCTCCTTTCTTAATGGGCGTTAAAGATACTGCGGGCGAAGTTTCCTGTTTTCATCAGACTGAAACACAGGATCACCGTGTATGCCATCACGCCGAACAATGCAGAATGTATGTTATCTGACATCTGGATGTTTGCGACCAGGACCGCATAGATTCCCACGCAGACCATCATAAAAAATCCCTGGAATGCCAGTGCAAACAATCCACGAAGATAGTTGTTCCCGATCTGCCCCCATTCCCGGTTGGACATGGTTGCGAACGGGATCGCTCCAACGGACGAATAGAGATAAATCTCAATCATACGTCCATACAAAATCACTGTAATAAAGACTGAGATAATCTTCATACACAGGCTTACAAGCATCGTTTCCAGTGCCAGTATGACAAGTTCACCGATCTCCATAGATTCCATCGCCGTCTCCATCGTGGAGATCATCGTATCTATATTGATCGCTGTATCAGAACTGATAACCCCAGCTGCCCGGCTGACTACGGACTGCCCGACATCAAATACCGCCATCGTGATCGTAAAGGTATGGCTGACGATCCAGACTGCCACCCACATCTTGAAAAAGTATTTAAAGAACATCCAGGTGTCGATGTCGTGCATGTTGTTCTTTTCCGTCAACATGGAGATCAGCTCATAACAAAGTACAAATGTGATAATCATACCGGCAATCGGTACAATGACCGACTCGGAAAGATTCTGTATCATGCTGTAAATGCTGCCATTCCAGCCCTGCGGTGTCTGCCCAACCTGAGCAGCAATCTGACCGGTCTTTTCATTGACATCGGTATACATTGTTGTCAGGTTGGAACTTACCATGCCTGTCAGAAGATTCCTCATCCATTCTTCAATCGCTTCAAATATCCGATCCATGAGTCATCTCCCTCCTGCTTCTCTCAGCTGAACAATCCGGACAGTAACGGTACCAGCTGGGTGCCGATCAGAACGACACCGCCTCCTGCCATCAGCTGCTTGATTCCCTGGGACTTTGCTGATGTGCGATAAAGAAGTAATAGAAGTGTAAAAAATTTTGC